>CAZJUL010000005.1:13053-28363 GCA_964549095.1 uncultured Elusimicrobiaceae bacterium | reverse complement strand
TCTTAACTGATTTAACGATACCCGCTTCGGTAACATCTTAACTGATTCAATTCGCGGGGTTCCACGGCGGGGCATTTTTTGGTATCATAGCCCAAGGAGTTCCCGTCCGCCTCAGGCGGACGGCGGAATTATCCTGATCTCGCTGCACGGAGGCGCCCCATGAAAGGATGGACAGGCAATATCCTCAGGGTCAACCTGACAAATAAAACCTTTAAAAAAGAGACCTTCACCGAAGAGTTCGCCAAGACCTGGGTGGGCGGCCGCGGCTTCGCCGCGAAGATACTTTACGACGAGCTGAAGCCCGGCATAGACCCGCTCGGCCCGGAGAACAAGTTCGTGGTGGCGCTGGGCCCGATAGCCGGCATCCCGGCCCCCAACACCGGCAAGGCCGTGGTGGCCGCCAAGTCGCCGCTGACCGGCTTCTACGCCGACGGCAACATGGGGACGCGCGTAGCCGAACAGCTGCGCAAGGCCGGCTACGACGCGATGATCGTGGAAGGCAAGGCGGCGGAGCCGACTATGCTTTATATCGAGGACGACAAGGTGGAGTTCCTCCCTGCGAAAGAGGTGTGGGGCAAGGGCACCTACGTTACCAACGACTGGATCTACGCGAAGTACGGCAAGGGCGTGGGCGTGCTGAACATCGGCCAGGGCGGCGAGAACATGGTCCGCTACGCCGTGGTGCGCAGCCTCGAAGGCCGCGCCGGCGGCAGGCCCGGGATGGGCGCCGTGATGGGCTCCAAGCTGCTGAAGGCCATCGTGGTGAAAGGCACCAAGGCCATACCGCAGGCCGACGCCGCCGGCATGAAGACGCTGGGCTTCGGCGACCTTAAGACGGTGGGACAGACCGACAAGAAAACGGGCTGGTCCATCCAGAGCACCAACGCCGTGCTGGCCTGGTGCAACGAAGTGGCCGGCCTCCCCGTCCACAACTTCCGCAAGACCCACCACTCCGAGGCCTGGAAGATAGACGGCGAGCGGCTGAACAACGCGCGCGTGGCCACCTACGGCTGCCCCAACTGCACTATGCGCTGCGGCATAACCATCCACGACCGCGAGGGCCGCGAATCCGAGCTGGATTACGAGAATGTCGGTCTGCTGGGTTCCAACCTCGATATCTTCGACCTGGACCAGGTGGGCTCGCTGAATTACCTGTGCGACGACTACGGCATCGATACGATGTCGGCCGGCTGCACGCTGAGCTTCTACGCCGACGCGATAGAACAGGGCGCCACCACCGGCGACTTCAAGTTCGGCGACGCGGAAAGGGCGAAGGTGCTGCTAGGCATGGCCGCGCGCCGCGAAGGCAAAGTGGGCAACCTGCTGGCCGACGGCTCCCTGCGCATGGCGAAGGAATACGGCAAGAATTCCGAAGCGTACGCGATGCAGGTGAAGGGCCTGGACGTGGCCGCCTACAACTGCAAGTTCATACCGGGCCAGGCGCTGGCCTTCGGCGTGGCCGCCATGGGCGCGCACCACAAAGAAGCGTGGATCATCACCTTCGAGCTGAAGAACACCACCCGCGATTCCTACGGCCCGGAGAAGGCGGCCAAGGTCATCGAGCTGCAGCGCATACGCGGCGGCATGTTCGAATTCATCGTGGCCTGCCGGTTCCCCTGGATAGAACTGGGCTGGCCGCTGTCCAAATATCCCGAGTATTTCAACATGGTCACCGGCCTGAACTGGACGCTGGACGATATGTGGAACACGGCGGACCGCATCTACTCGCTGATAAAGCTGAATTACATCAGGGAATTCCCGGAGGCGACGCGCAAGGGCGATTATCCGCCGGCCGTCTGGTTCGATAAGGCCAACGCGGACACCGACGGGCCGATAGCCGGCAAGATCCTGGATATAGAGAAATACGACCAGCTGCTGCAGCATTACTACGATCAGCGCGGCTACGACCACCGCGGCATCCCGACCAAGGAAACGCTTAACAGGCTGGGCCTTTCCAAGGAAGCCGCCGAGGCCGAGAAATACGCGAAGCTGACGGACTCCGCGGCGAAGGCGCCGGCGGCGAAATGAAAATAACGGTCAAGCTGATAGGCCCGCTGATCTACGAGGCGGGCTTCAGCGAGAAAGTGCTGAAACTCTCCGGCGCGGTCACGGCCGGGGAGCTGGTGGGCGTGGTCAAGGTGGACAAGAAGCGGCAGGTCATCATAACCAGGAACGGGCACGCGGCCAAGAACGACGAAACGCTGAAAGACGGCGACCGCGTGGTCATCTCGCATATATACTCAGGGGGATAAAAGCATTGGGGACACACCTTGCTGCAAGGTATGTCCCCGATGTATGAAGCCCGCCGAAAAACATAAAAAAGCCCCGGAAGGTTCCGGGGCTTTTTTATCGGCCGGACAGTCAGTCCACGTAGAGGCAGAGGTAGGCGGTGTCTTCGGCCACTTTCAGCTGGAATTTGGAATCCGGGGCCACGGTGAAGGTGGAGCCCTTCGGGAAATCCTTCCAGGCCGTCTCTCCCGGCAGCTTCACGGTGAGTTTCCCGCTGACCACCGTCATTATCTCCTTCTTCTTTGTGCCGAACTCGTAGTCGCCGGGGGCCATAACGCCGACCGTCGCGGGGACCGCGCCGGCGGTAAATGCGAGGGACTTCACCTTGCCGTCGAAATATTCGTTTACCTTGAACATAATGGCTCCTTAAGTATGGCGGATACATATTATTTTACCAGATTGGTAAGAGCCGCGCCTCAATGATATAATTGTAATGTCAATTTCGGCGACCTATACTTAAGGAGAAACATAATGAAAATAACACTTCTGGGAGCGGGGCTGGTGGGCAGCGCCATGGCGCGGGACCTGGCGAAAGAGAGGGGCTGGGAAATACTGGTGGCGGACCTGTCCAAGGAGAACCTGGCGAAGCTGAAAGGCGAGCCGGGGATAACCACGGCCCAGGCCGACCTGTCAAAGGCCGAAAATATCAAAAAGCTGGTGAAGGACGCCGACATAGTGGTGGGGGCGATGCCCGGTTTCATGGGGCTGGAAACCCTCAAGACCATAATCGGGGAGTCCAAGAACGTCGTGGACATCTCGTTCTTCCCGGAAGACCCTTTCCAGCTGGACGCCCTGGCGAAGAAGCACAAGGTCACAGCCATCGTGGACTGCGGCGTGGCGCCCGGCTGCAGCAATATGCTCACCGGCTACGCTGCGGCGAAGCTGGATAAAGTCGACACCTGCCTCTGCTACGTGGGCGGCCTGCCCAAGGTGCGCGAGTGGCCCTACGAGTATAAAATAGTTTTCTCCGCCGTCGACGTGATAGAGGAATACACCCGCCCGGCGCGCTACATAGAGAACGGCAAGGCCGTGGTCAGGCCCGCCCTGTCCGACCCGGAATTCCTGGAATTCCCCGAAGTGGGCACGCTGGAGGCCTTCAACACCGACGGACTGCGCACGCTGGCCAAGACCATGGACGCGCCTAACATGAAGGAAAAGACGATGCGCTTCCCGGGCCACATCGACAAGATGCGCGTGCTGCGCGAGACCGGTTTCTTCCGCAAGGACCCGATAGAAGTGGGCGGCGTGAAGGTGCGCCCGCTGGACGTGACCGCCAAGCTGATGTTCCCTATCTGGAAGCTGAAGGAGGGGGAAGAGGATTTCACCGTGATGCGCGTGATAGTCTCGGGTACGAAGGCCGGCAGGGAAGTGGAATACGTTTACGACCTGTACGACAAGTACGACCGGAAGACCAGGACCACCTCGATGGCCCGCACCACCGGCTACGCCTGCACGGCGGCCGTCAGGATGCTGGCGAAAGGCCTCTACGGCCGCAAGGGCATCGTGCCGCCCGAATATATCGGCGCTGACGAAAAGGCCTGCAAGTACATGCTGAAGGATATGGAAGAAAGGAATATCGTCTACAAGGAAACGGTGACCGGGAAGAAGGCGGAGTGCTGCAAGTGCAAGGCCTGTTAAATAAAACGCCCGCGTAATAAGCGGGCGTTTTTAAGGCGCCCGGCGGATGGTCCGCCGGGCGCTTCGTTTTTTACAGGTTACAGCCCCATCAGCTTGCGCCACCACGCCTTTTCCTCTTTGGCCTCGGGCGCCTGCTCGAAGACGGGCGTTTCCAGCTGGCCCTTGTAGACCGGCATAGCGACGCGGAAAGTGGCGCCGGACCCCGGCTCGCTTTCCACCGACAGTTTGCCGCCCTGCATTATAACCATCGCCTTTGTGATGGCCAGCCCCAGCCCGGTCCCGCCCACCTTCTCGCCGGAGGCCACCTGCACGAACTGCTCGAAGATCTTGGCCTGGTCCTCTTTCTTTATCCCGCAGCCGCTGTCCTTGACGGAAAGAAAGACGAAGTTGGCCATGGCGCCCTGGCCGGCGTCGGCGCTGATCTCTATGGCGCCGCCGGCGGGGGGGAACTTTATGGAATTGGAGACCAGGTTGATAAGCACCTGCACCGTCCGGCGCTTGTCGGCGAAAATGGCGGGGAGTTCGGGCCCGGCCTTCACCGTCAGGTTCAGGTTCTTGGTCCCGGCCCAGGCGTGCATAGCGTCGGCGGCCTCGCGGGCCAGCTCGTCCGGCGGGGCGCTTTCCTTGTGGAAGATCAGCTTGCCGGACTGCAGCTTCGAAAAGTCAAGTATGTCCGTCACTATGGAATTCAGGCGTTCGGAATTCCTGATGGCGGTGTTGAGTATGTTCTTGGAGGTGCCCTCCACGCCCGTTTCCTTCGACAGCATTTCCAGCGCGGCCTTTATGGAGGTCAGCGGGCTGCGCAGCTCGTGGGTCATGTTGGCCACGAAATCGCGCTGCATCTGCTCCACTTCCTTCAGCTTGGCTTTATGCGTGGGTATGGAGACCGTACCGACGATCTTGCCTTCTTCGTTCTGGATGATGGCGGTGGATCTTTTTATCGCCTGGGTCAGGTCCTCGGAGCCCTGCCTGGTCATTTCCTTACCGATGTCGTTCTGGCTTTCGCTTCTTATCTCTTTGGCCAGGGAGAGGGCCTGGTCCTCTATGTGCGCGACGTCGAAGATCTTCTGGCCGGAAAGCTCGCTGAGGGCCTTGCCCGAGATGGCCTCGGCCTGGGGGTTCATCATCAGGATCTTGCCTTCCTTGTCCACCACCACAACGCCGTCGGCGATGTCCGAGATGACCGCTTCCGTGCGGACCATGTCGTTCTCGACCTTTTTCTTTTCCTTGCGCACTTCGGCGACGGCCTTTACGATGTGGCTTTCAAGTTCGGTCTTGAACTTGTCCATTATTACCGCGATTATGCGCTTTTGTTCCTCGGGGTCCGAGGTGATCCTGGAGACTATCGTGCTTACGGCGGCGTCCAGTTCCAGGCCCGCCAGCTTTTCTTCCACTTTTTCGCCGGCCTTTTCCTGCCCGGCCTGGGCGCCGGCGATCGCGGCGGCGAGGTTGGGGGAACTCTCCCCGGCCTTGTCCACCTTGGCGTAGACCGCCTGGCTCAGCGTTATTTTCGCCACATTGTTCTGCTTCAGGTATTCCTGCGGGTCGCCCTTGAAGCCCTGCATCTGGCAGAAGAGCATCAGCTCGTCCCGGGAGACGCCGTTCAGGAAGGCGATGGTCTGCACCTGGAACCTGGCGAAGATGTTCTTCAGGGAATTGGGGAGCCTGTCCGCCGTAAGCAGGGGGAGGCCGTTCACTATCAGCTTGTCCTGGTCCAGCGTCAGCGCGAATTCCCCGTTAGGCGAAGCCGCGATTATTCGGCCCAGCAGTTCGTGGCCTTCGTCCAGCGCGGCCTTTACCTGCGGGTGGTCCGGCTTATAAAGGTTTATCTGCACCAGGGCCCTGGTGAAGGCCTTCAGGAAATTAAGCCACAGCAGTTTTACGTCCTGGTCGTCGGTCATAGTTTGTGGATGTTCGCGCCTTTCAGCCCTTTAGTAGCGTTCCTGGCGTCGAAGACCAGCCTGGAATTCTTTACCAGCGCGGCGTAGTCTATCGCGGAGTGCGGCGTGATGATGGCGACGCAGTCGTAGCGCTTCAGGTTCTTGAGCGCGTTCTTCGTGCTCTTGTAGGTTTTTCCGTCTATGTCTATGGAAAGCGCGTAGGGGTCGTAGAATTCCACGTGCGCTTCCGTTTTTTTAAGCAGTACGAAGACGTCCTTGGCCGGGGACTCCCTGGGGTCGGAGATGTTGGGCTTGTAGGTCATGCCTATCATCAGTATCCTGGACGCCTTCATCGCTTTGCCGGCGTGGTTCAGGAGTTCGGTTATCCTGGTCACCGTATGCTCCGGCATGGCGGAATTTATCGCGCCGGCCAGCTCAATGAAGCGCGGCTCGAAATTCAGGGTTTTCATCTTCCAGCCCAGGTAATGCGGGTCCAGCGGGATGCAGTGTCCGCCTATGCCGGGGCCGGGGTAGAAGGGCATATAGCCGAAAGGCTTCGACGCGGCGGCGTCTATCACTTCCCACACGTCCAGGCCCAGCCGGTGGCACATCAGCGCCAGCTCGTTAATCATGGCTATGTTGACCGCGCGGAAGGTGTTCTCCAGGAGCTTGACCAGCTCGGCCGATTCGGTGTTGGACACCGGTATGACCCTGTCTATCACCTGCCCGTAAAGCAGGGCCGCCAGCTCCGTGCATTTCGGGGTGAGCCCGCCCACCACCTTCGGGGTGTTCTTCACGCCGTATTTCTTGTTGCCCGGGTCCACGCGCTCCGGCGAGAAGGCCAGGTAGAAATCCTTGCCGGCTTTCAGGCCGTTCTGTTCCAGCATCGGCTTCACCAGCTCTTTGGTGGTGCCGGGGTAGGTGGTGCTTTCCAGTATGATGAGCTGGCCCTTTTTCAGGTTCTTCACTATCTCCCGCGTGGCGCTGACAATGTAGGAGACGTCCGGGTCCTTGCTTTTGCGCAGCGGCGTGGGCACGCAGACTATGACGGCGTCCATGGTCCGGAGCTTGGAGAAATCCAGCGTGGCCTTCAGCAGGCCTTCGGCGGCCAGGTCGGTCACTTCGCGCCCGGGCACGTCGGGGATGTAGGAAACGCCCGCGGCGATGTCCGTTACTTTTTCCTTGTCCACTTCGAAGCCGGTGGTCTCGAACCCGCCCTTCGCGAATTCCACCGCGAGCGGCAGGCCGACATAGCCCATGCCGACTATGCCGACTTTAAATTTTCTTTCTTTGATGTTCTTGTTAATGATATCCATAATGTATCTTAATTTTAGGTTAATTTTAATCCCATTACAATATCGCTACGCGGCGCGGCCGGCCGTTTTCCTGTTCAGCTTCGCCGCCGCCGCTATGCCGGCCAGCACCAGGTCCGGCACTATGTGGTCGAATATCCCCGCGTCCTCGAATGTCCGGGAAAAGCCGCCGGTGCCAATGACCAGCGTCTCGCCGTCCTTGAAGTAGCCGGCTTTTATCTCCGCTACGATGCCTTTGATGGCGAAGTAATGCCCGTAATAGAGGCCGGCCTGTATGCCCTCCACGGTGGTTTTTCCCACCAGTTCCGCGGGCTTGAGTATCTCCACGCGGGGAAGCTTGGCGGTTTCCCTGGCCAGCGCTTCCATCGAGATGTTCAGGCCGGGCAGTATGACGCCGCCCAGGTATTCCTTGGCCCGCGAGACCGCGCAGAAGGTGGTGGCCGTGCCGAGATCGGCCAGCACCAGGTTCTTGTCCGGGAACATGCCGACGGCGGCTATGGCGTTGGCTATCCGGTCCGCCCCGACTTCCGCCGGGTTCTTGTACCTGATGTTCAGGCCGGTCTTTATGCCGGTCTGTATCAGGAACGGCTCCAGGCCGAAATATTTCACCGCGCTCTGATGCAGCGGGTAGATGAGGTCGGGCACCACCGAGCAGACGGCGACTTCTTTTATTTCCTTCGGGTCTATGCCGTTCTCGCGCAGCGCGCTTTTGAAGAAGATGCCGAACTCGTCGGAAGTGGCGCGCCCTTTGGAGGTCTTGCGGAACTTGAAAAGCAGCTTATCGTCCTTGAATACGCCGCCGAAAACCAGGGTGTTCCCCACATCGATAGCTAAGAGCATACGGTTTCTCCTTTATTCTGATCTGGTCTTTCCTGCAGTTAAAATACGGTCCAGCCTTTTCGCCAGTTCGTGCGCGCCCGAACTCCTGTAAAGTTTAACGCCGGCCTTATAGATATGGAACAAGTGCTTTTTCCCGGGCCCTGCTTTTTCCAGGTCGTTGTGCACCACGTAATCCGCGGTCTTCATCGCTGTAACGCGCCTTAAAACTTCTTTTTTTGAAGCCGAGGCCGTGAGCTTGAAACCTATAACCAGCGGCCCGGACTTCTTTTTGTTCTCAAGCGCATAGCCCTTTATCCTGTCCAGTATCTTGAAATTCCTTTTCAGAACGATGGCCATCGTATCAGCCGCTGAATGCAGCTTCGCAGCGCGGCCCGGTTTCAGCTTTTTCGCGCCCAGCTTTATCGAGACCGGTGAATAATCGCTGACCGCCGCCAGGTGGATGACCGCGTCGAATGTTCCGGCTTTGAGCAGAGCGCGCATTTTAGCGTCCAGGTCCCCGAATCCGGAAAAACCGATAACCTCGGTCCTTCCGTCCGCCGGCCTGACCGCGCCCTCGGCGCACAAACATACCACCCTGTGGCCCGCCCGGCTCAAATGCTCCGCAATAACGCGCCCCGTCCCGCCGGTGCTCATATTCGTAATAAAGCGCACCGCATCTATATATTCCCTCGTCCCGCCGGATGTGATAAGAATTCTCATATGCCAATGGCTGTTGTGGAGCGGGTGACGGCAGGGTTTGTCTGTAGGGGCATCCGGACCCCGACCTGGTCTAGCATAGGAGGGGGAGGATAAGGGCGGCCGCGCTGGCCGACCCGGCCCCGGAAGACAAACCCTGACGGCAGGTCCCGCGAACTGTTGTTTGAGTATTGCGAAGCCATGTTATTTTAAGTTTCTGATTATTTCCTTATATATCTCATCCGGCTCCAGCAGCCGGCCCGCGCCCTTGTCCCCGCACGCCTGGTACCCGGTGCCCGTGCCCAGCACCTTCACACCCCAGCCCTGCAGCGTCTTTATCCCTTTAACCGTCGCCGGATGCGCGTACATATTCTTATTCATCGCCGGCGCTATCAAATACGGCTTTGAAAAGTCGTGGGCCAGGAAAGTGGTAGAAATATAATCGTCGCCGATCCCGGCCGCCAGCTTGTTGATGATGTTCGCCGTAGCCGGGCAGATTATCGCCAGGTCCAGCCATTTCACGATCTCTATATGCTCCAGCGCGAACTTCTCCTCGAAAGTATCCACATAAACCGGGTAATGCGTCAGCCCCTCCAGTGTGGATTTACCTATGAACTTCAGCGCGTTCACCGATACTATGGTCTTTACCGAAAACCCCTCCTGCACCAGCTTCGAAATGACATTGCAGGCCTTGTAGCAGGCTATCGAACCGGTCAGCTGGAATAAAACATTACCCTTTGACTTGGACATTATCTATTAACCTCACTTTCCCGAGATTTACCGCCCCGAACCGCCGCCCCCTGAACTCTTCCACATAGTCCGGGCGGAAACCCGCGGCGGCCAGCGCTTTTTTTATCCGCGCCGGCGGCCTGCGCAGGACCAGCAGCTTGTGGAACAGCGGCGCGAGCGCCCTTTCCACCGGCCCCAGCCGCCGGTTGCGCGAGCTCATGGCCAGCCCGTCCTCTTCCCGCACTATCGGGCAGGGGATTATTTCGGTAGCCAGGAAAAAAGCTTCCGCCATGCCCTTTATCAGCAGGTACTGCTGGTAATCCTTTTCTCCGAAATACGCTTTATCCGCGCCGACTATGTTCAACAATTTCATCACCACAGTAAGCACGCCGTCGAAATGCCCCGGCCTGTACGCGCCGCAAAGAGTTTTGCTCAAATCCCGCTCCGTAACCTTGTAAGCGTAGTCGTCGGCGTACATTTCCCCGGCTCCCGGCAGGAACAGGAGATCCGTGCCTTCCGCCTCCAGCATTTTAATGTCGTCCTTCAGCGGCCGCGGATAATGCTTCAGGTCGCCCTTGTCGTTGAACTGGGCCGGGTTCACGAAAATGCTGACCACCGTAACGGCGTTCTCTTTTTTCGAGCGCCGCACCAGCGACAGGTGCCCTTCGTGAAGCGCGCCCATAGTGGGCACAAAGCCGACGCTGCGGCCTTTGAAAAGGCCGCCCGCTTTAAGCTTTTTCCATTTCGCCGCGCTTTTTATTATCTTCATGGCTTCAAAGGGTACTCCGCCGCTTTCACTTCGCGGTCGAAGCTGTTGAGGGCTTCCATAACCAGCCCGCGGCCGTCAATGTACCTTTTGACGAAGGACGGCGCTCCGCCGTAAAGGCCAAGCATATCCTGCATTACCAGCACCTGCCCGTCGGTATGGGGACCGGCGCCTATCCCGATGGTCGGGACCTTCACGCTTTTGGTGATCTTTGCGGCCAGTTTAGCCGGCACGCATTCCAGCACTATAGAGAAGCAGCCCAGGCGCTCAAGCTCTTTGGCCTGTTCCAGCAGCCGGGCGGCGGAGCGGGCGTCTTTGCCCTGCGTTCTATAGCCGCCGAACTTGTGTATGGACTGCGGCGTCAGGCCTATATGACCCATCACGGGGATGTCGGACTGTATTATGCGCTCGATGGTTTCTTCGTGCCCGTCCAGGCCTTCCAGCTTCACGGCCTGCGCGCCGGCCTTGACCAGTTTTTCCACCGCGTCCATGGCCTTGTCGGTCCCTTTGCGGAAGGAAAGGAAGGGCATGTCCGCGACCACCAGCTTGCTGCGCACGGCCCGGGCCACGGCCGAGGTGTGCAGGGCCATCATCTCCACCGAGGCGCGCAGCGTGGAGGGCCGGCCGTGCATGACCATGGCCAGGCTGTCGCCCACCAGCACGCAGTCCACGGCCGAGCCGTCGGCCAGCCGCGCCAGCGTATAGTCGTAGGCGGTTATCATGGATATCTTTTTGCCGGGCTTTTTGTAATTGTAGAAGTCGTTTATCTGCATTTTATGCTCCTTAATCCGGTGACATAATACCTATTTCGGGAAATAGGTATTATGTCACCGGATTTATTCCCGCGAACGAGGCGTATATTTTACGGAACGGGTCGTTCTTAAGCGCCTTCAGGTTCGCGTTTACGGTTTTTTTATCTTTTCTCTGCAGCGGGCCGCTGAGCCCGGCCGCGGGGTTTTGTTCGAAATTGTCCAGCGCGGCGCGGAAATAGGCGAAGATGTGTTTGCGCGGGATATGGAATTTCCCGCCCAGGTCCTGAAGGGTTTTCTGCCAGAGAATGACGGGCAGGTTGCCGCCCAGCACGCACAGCGCGTGGTAAAGCGCTTTTTCGCTGCTGCGTATCCTGAAGGAAGGGTTCGTGAATTCCGGGACTAGTTTTCTGAGTGCCGGCGCACCCGGTTCCAGCGCGAAAGGGATGCGGCGATATTCGTCCAGCGAAAGCTTGCGGCCGGTAAAGGAGACGAACGGGTGGATCCCGGTAGCGGAGCGCGTATCCAGGCTGCCGGAGAAATGGATAAGGGTTATAGTGTTAAGGAACGGGTTATTGGCGATGAAAGGTTCTATTTCGGAATCTTTAATGAGGATAAAAACTTTCCGGCAACGCTTAAGCGCCGTTTCAATGTCCAGGACGGAATCCCTGCGCCAGACAATGAACGGAACTTTGAGCAGTTTGAAATATGCCTGTAGGTGTTTGGAGGCTTTGCCGCCGCCGACAATGCCGTAAGGCGTCCTGGGGGTGTTTCTGCGTTTCATCGTTGGGTACCTGTCCTTTAAGGGGATCAAGTCCGCGTATTAATTATACAAAGTTCTGGTGGCCGCTATTTGGAGCCGGTCAGGATATTCCTTACGGCTTTTGCGAAACTTTTCGCGTCGAATGGCTTCTGCAGGAAGCAGACCGCGCCGAATTTGAAGGCGCGCCTCTTTTCCACCTCGAAAGGCTTTGCGGACATCACCATGACCTTTATGTGCGCAAGCTCGGGATCTGCGGAAACCGCCTTGCAGATATCCAGGCCCGAGATGCCGGGCATCATGATGTCCGTGATGACCAGTTTCGGCATGGCCGCCTTTATGGCCGCGATGGCCTCGTGGGCGTCCGTCACCATCTGCACCGTGAAGCCTTCCCCCGTGAGTATATCGCGGGACAGTTCCCGTACCAGCGGGTCGTCGTCGATTATTAAAATGTCCGGTTGTGGCATATGTCCCCCGCACTTATTATACAACAACTGGAAAGCGGGCGGGAACATCAGTAAAACTGCAGCCGGGGGTTTAATGAAACGGCGCGCGAGATAAAATATAATAGAGAAATGCTAAAAATACTGGTTACCGCGTTCGAGCCGTTCGGCGGGCTGAAGAAAAACCCGGCGCTTGATGTGATGGCAAAACTGCAGCCCGGCTCTTTCGGGAACTGCCGGCTGTTCAGGGTGAAGCTGCCCGTAAGCGGCAAGGCCGCGGAAAAAAAGATAGCGGCGCTCATTTCCAGATACGAACCGGACCTGCTGGTCTCCCTCGGCCTGGCCGCCGGCGAAACCGGCCTGCGGGTGGAGCGGTTCGCGCTGAACATACAGGATTACCGGATCAAAGATAACGCGGGCTACAAACCGGAAGGGAAAAAGATAGACGCGGAAGGCCCCGCCGCCTATTTCGTCAGCTCGGACCCGTGTAAACTGGCCGCGGCCGCGCGGAAGGCCGGCGTCCCCGCCTATGTCAGCAACCACGCCGGCGCCTATGTCTGCAATCACCTTATGTACGCGGCCATGCGCGCTATCACCGCCGGCGACCTCAAAACCAGGTTCGCCTTTCTCCACCTGCCGCTCACCACCGAAATGGCGCTGGCGCAAAAGAACGGCGGCGCCGCCTCCCCGTCCCTGCCGCTGGCCCTGCTGGTCAAAGCGGTTACGGTCGTAATCAATGCTGTGGAAAAAGAGGGACGCTGATGATTAAATGACTAATAGCAGAATACCCCGTATAAATAGTCATAAGTGTCCCCGTTTTACCCTTTTTGCCAGGGGCTCGTCTTTATGTTGAAAGAGATAATTGTAAGAGCAATCAGTGGTTTTCTAGAAAAGGATTCCGAATTGTTGAGGAAAGGGGTTTGTGAGCGCGCAATTGCGCATAAATTAGCGGAGCATTTACAAAAACAATTTAATGGTACAAGTCCCTATAATGTGGACTGCGAATATAATAGAATTCAAGGGAAGACCAGTTTAATAAAAACACTTGGGCTCGATCCAGATTCCAGAAAAAAAGTATTTCCAGATATTGTTGTTCACAAAAGAGGGAGAAATAAGAATTTGTTGGTTCTAGAGCTAAAAAAGAAAACGGCAGACAGAAACGAAAAAGAATTTGATTATAAGAAATTAAAGGCCTACACAAAAGAATTGGGATATGAATTGGGCGTTTTTATGGAGTTTGATTGTGGTAATATCTGGGTTGAAAAATATTTTAAAAATGGCGATGAGTGTTTTGGCCCAATGAGTTTAGATTGAGGGGGGATGATGCTGGATAAATTTGTGATTAATCGACGGTGTTTAAAAATTGATAAGGCAAATGCAAAAGCCATGATTGAGGGGTTTCAAAAAAACGGCAATATCATTCTTCAATCAATTTACTGTTTTGTAAATGATATGGACTTGCCGCAATTAATAACCCTGGATAAAGGGATTACAAGATTTCGACTAAGCCCTATCGGAATGTCGTTGAATTCGGAAAATTATACGGTCCCTTACAAGTATGTCGCTAAAATGATTAAGGCATATCAAATTGAAAACAATTTCGATATGTGGAGTGAAATTTGTGGTAATGGGCTGTTCGATATATGGGCCCCTGTTGCGCCATATAAAAGATTCCAAGACGCTAAGGTAAATCCGGACAGATTCGCAATTGGTCTGCTGAGGGTTTATGAAATTGTTGAAGAGTTTGGGGATTTGGAAATACATAAATACGATCGGCAACATATGTTGACCAGAGAAAGATTGGAGGTTACTGTAAAAAAACCACTTCTAAGTGATGCGGAGTTCGTGGGCGTTGAAACGTTGTTGGAAAATGTTATAAAAAAATATCATCAGAGTGCTACGAAAACAAAAAACAATCTACAAAGTGAGTCACTGCTCCCGACTAAATCGTGTGCTCAAGAAATGACAAGGACAGTTTCTGAACAAAATCTGGAAAATATTCTTGTAGACAACCTGGACGTTCTTGAAAAGGGGTTGATTTTATTGGAAAGGCAGTATTCAATTCCTCCAGTTGGGCGAATTGATTTGCTTTGCAAGGATGCAAAAGGGGATTACGTGGTCGTTGAATTAAAAAAATATCGGGCACCAACGCAGTCAATAATTGATCAAATAGCAGGCTATATGGGATACGTTAAGGAAAAACTCGCAAAAGACGGCCAAAATGTGAGAGGTATTGTCGTGGTCGGCAAGAAAGATGAAAGGTTAGAATATGTTTGCAAAGTCATGAATCTTACAGTCAAGTGCTTCCAGCTTAAAATTGAGTAAGTCCTTATAAGCCCCACTTTTTAATGCGCTCTGTCATAATCTCGGAGCCGGACACCCTTTCAGGATTTTACCTTTGATGGGGAATCGGTAATATTACTATAATGATTCTATGGAATGGCTTATCCAGCATTCGGGATTGCTCATACAATTACCCGTGCTTTTCTTCTCGATTATCTTCCATGAATTCGCCCACGGCGCCGTGGCTTTCAGGAAAGGGGATGATACGGCCTATCTTTCCGGCCGGCTCACTTTAAACCCGCTCCCGCACATAGACATCATGGGCACCATCATTCTCCCGGCTATCTGCCTGATGTCCAATCTGCCGGCCATTGGCTGGGCCAAGCCGGTACCGGTGAACCCGAACCGGATGCCGGCGCCGCGCCACGACATGGCCATGGTGGCGCTGGGCGGCCCGGCCTCCAATTTGCTTCTCGTAGTAGCGGCCCTTATCGGCTACAAAATAGCCAGCCTGGGTTTCCTGGGGGCGGACCTTTCAATGACCCTGATGAAGGCTTTCGGTTTCGCCATCATGATAAACCTTCTTCTGGCCACGTTCAACCTCCTCCCGGTATTTCCCCTGGACGGCAGCCATATAGCCATGGAATACTTGCCGGACAACTGGCTGGAAGTCTACGAAAAACATATCCCTTACGGCATGTACATAATCATAATCCTGATGCTGACCGGCGCGCTGAAATACCTGGTCTTCTTCCCTATCATGCTGATCACGCAGGTTATAATGCGGTTTTTACTATAGGCAAAGCAATATGGACACCGAGAAAAAAAAGATAGTGGTTTCCGGCATGCGCCCGACGGGCAGGCTGCACCTGGGCAATTACTGGGGCGCGCTGAAGAACTGGGTGGAGCTGCAGGACAAATACGAGTGCTGGTACTTCATAGCCG
>CAZJUL010000005.1:0-13043 GCA_964549095.1 uncultured Elusimicrobiaceae bacterium | reverse complement strand
GGCACGCGCTGACCACCGGCCACGAAAAGACCGACGAGTTCCGCGCCAGCTCGCGCGGGATAGTGCTGGATTGGCTGACCGCCGGCCTGGACCCCGCGCGCTGCGTGATGTTCCGCCAGTCGGACATAAAATCCCACGCCGAGCTTTACCTGCTGCTGGGCATGGTAACGCCTATCAGCTGGCTGCTGCGGAACCCCACTTTCAAGGAACAGCTCCAGGAGCTCCACAAGCAGAAATACAAGGGCCAGGAAGACAAGATGAAGAAGGCCGAAGGCGTGACCAAGCAGCTGGCCGAGGCGCACGGCCACGGCGCCGAAGAGCTGGCGCTTAATTCCGATATGGCCACCTACGGCTTCCTGGGCTACCCGGTGCTGCAGGCGGCCGACGTGCTGATGTACGGCGCCGATTTCGTGCCCGTAGGAAAAGACCAGCTGCCGCACCTGGAACTGAGCCGCGAGATAGCGCGGCGCTTCAACCACGTGTTCGGCGCCGGCCTGCTGCGCGAGCCCGAGCCGCTGCTGACGCCCTCGCCGGTGGTGCCGGGCCTCGATAACCGCAAGATGTCCAAATCCTACGGCAACGCCATAGAGCTGGGCGAGGACCTGAAATCGGTGGAATCGAAGATAAAGAAGATGTTCACCGACCCCGCCAAGCTCAAGATAGACGACAAGGGCCACCCCGAAGGGTGCGTGGTCTTCGCCTTCCACAAGCTTTATAATCCAGATTGGGCGGCGCGGGAAACCGAATGCAAAGAAGGCCGCATCGGCTGCGGGGCCTGCAAGAAGCACCTGCTCGAGCTGATGTCCAAGCCCCTGCAGGAATTCCGCGAACGCCGCGTGAAGTACGAGGCCGACCCGGCCCTCGTCGAGGCCATCCTGGAGGAAGGCTGCAAAAAAGCCGTCACAGCGGCTTCTGTCCTGATGGGCAAGGTCAACAAGGCGGTAAAGCTGGTATGAACGTCATCAACACGCTGGACATACACCTCGATATCTTCGAGGGCCCGATGGACCTGCTGATGTACCTCATCAAGAAGGACAACCTCGACATTTACGACATACCGATCTCCCAGATAACGCAGGAATACCTGGCCTACCTGGAAGTGATGAAGAACCTGAACCTGGAGGTCGCCGGCGAATTCCTGGTGATGGCCTCCACGCTGATGCAGATAAAGTCCAGGATGCTGCTGCCGTCCAAGGCCGAGACGGAGGGCGACGAGGGTCCCGACCCGCGCGGCCGGCTGGTGACAATGCTGGAGGAATACCAGCGCGTGAAGCAGGCCTCCAAGGAAATGGAGGGCCGCTTCTCCAAGTTCAGGGATACCTTTTACCGCGGCTCGCCGGTGTTCTCCAACGATGAGAAGTTTTTGGAGCTGGAGTTCTTCACTCTGCTCGACGCCGTCAAACGCGCGTTCGAGCGGGTGGACGACGCCCAGGAAGTGCACGCCGACAGCTTCCCGATAGAGTCGCGGGTGGAGAAGATCCTGAACCTGCTGAAGAACAGCGAGTGGGTGCTGCTGGACAATATCTTCATGTCGGAGACGAAGAGGCTGGGCGTTATAACCTGCTTTATAGCCATGCTGGAGCTTATCAAGCAGCACCGGGTGCTGGTGGTCCAGGACGAAGGCTGCGGAGAGGTGCGCATTTACCGGTCGCCCGAGCCCGGCGAGCTGCCCGTAGAGGGCCGGCCGGAAACCGTTTGAGCCGGGCGTGAAATCGATCTGCCAGAGGTGATCATGGAAGACGCTGAACTTAAAAAAGTCGTAGAGACGCTGCTGTTCATTACGGACCATCCGCTGCCCCCGGAGCGCCTGGCGCAGCTGTGCGAGGTAAAGGACCTGGAGCGCGTGAAGGCGGCGGTGACGGCGCTGAAGGACCAGCTGGATAACGGCGGCAGCGCGCTGCAGCTGATGCAGATAGCCGGCGGCTGGCAGATGGCCACCCGGCCGGAGAACAGCATCTGGGTCAGGAAGCTTTACCATAATAAAATGACCGTGCGCCTGTCGCAGGCGGCGCTGGAAACGCTCTGCATAATCGCCTACAGGCAGCCCATCACCAGGGCCGATATAGAGAGCATAAGGGGCGTGGAGGTTATAGGCCCGCTGGACACGCTGAGCGAGCGCAAACTTATCACCGTGGTGGGCAGGCGCGAGAGCGTCGGCCGACCGATACTTTACGGCACCACCGGCGAATTCCTGCGGCAGTTCGGCCTTAACTCCCTGGACGACCTGCCCAAGCTGGAAAATATGGCGGTGGACATCCCGATGCCGCCCGCGCCCGAGGTTGAGCCGGCCCAGCCGCCGCTGTTCACCGACGGCCAGGCCGCCTCCCCGGAAGCCGCCGCAGCGCCGGAAGCGGGCCCCGCCGCGGCCACGGAAGAAAAGCCGGCGGCGGAGCAGGGCGCCGCACCGGAGCGCGCGGAACTCCCGATACAGGACGGTTCCGCGGTTCCCGACGAGTCGCCGGCCCAGGACGCGGCCGCAGAAGAGAACCCCGGCGGCGGACCCCCGCCGGAAGAAGAGAACAAGGATCAGCAGTAAGACTTCAATGTGAGGAACGCTTTGATCGGTTCGTACTGTCCGATGTCGTTAAACTATGCCTGAAATAAGAAAAGATCCCGTTTTCGGCCGCTGGGTCATAATCGCTTCCGAGCGCAGCCTGCGGCCCAACCAGTTCAGGGAAGTAGGCGGCGGACGCGTGCCGCACTGTCCGTTCTGCCCCGGCCACGAAGCCGAAACCCCGCCCTCGATCTATACCCTGCCCGCCTCCGGAAAGGACGCGAAGCTCTTCGGCCGCGCCTCCGCGCGGAAAGGCAAGGCCGCGCCCTGGCGCCTGCGCGTGGTCAGGAACAAGTACCCGGCCCTGGAGCCGGAGGGCGACACCATCAACAGGGTGGAAGGCATCTACGACCTTATGGACGGCACCGGCTTCCACGAAGTGGTGATAGAAACCCCGCACCATACCCGGATGATGGAGGATATGAGCGTTTCCGCGCTGGCCGATATCCTTAAAACCTATATCCTGCGCGTGAAGGCGATAAAAAAAGACCGCAGGATCAAGTATGTTATGGTATTCAAGAACCACGGCGCCAGCGCCGGGGCCAGCATCTCGCATCCGCATTCGCAGATAATAGCCATGCCGATGGCGCCCATACGGGTGGTGCAGGAGATAAACGGCTCGGAAGATTACAGGCGGGAGCGGGGCTCCTGCGTGTTCTGCGACATAATCAAATCGGAGTCCGCCTCCAAAACGCGGGTGGTCGGCGAGAACAAGGATTTCCTGGCGGTGGCCCCCTACGCCAGCCGTTTCTCTTTCGAGCTCTGGGTGCTGCCGAAAAAACACCTCAGCCATTTCGAGGACGCCGCCCCGGCGCTGATGCCCGGCCTGGCCGGCGTGCTGAAAGGCGCCCTGGGCAAACTGACCAAGTCCCTTTCCGCCCCGGCGTATAACCTCATAGTGCATACCATGCCGGTGCAGGAACCCGAAGCGAAGCATTACCACTGGCACATAGAGATAATGCCCAAGATGAGCATGGTGGCGGGCTTCGAATGGGGCACCGGCTTCTACATAAACACCGTGTCCCCGGAGGACGCGGCCGGCATCCTTAACGCCGGTAAGAAGTATAAGTGGTAACTGCATTGCCTTCTTGATTTCAAAAGTTTTGGAGAACAACATGAAGATACTCGTAGCGGCCAGCGAAGCTTTCCCTTTCTGCAAGACCGGCGGCCTCGGCGACGTGGTGGGGGCCCTCACGCAGGTCTTCTCACGGGCCGAAGGCAACGAGGTGGTGCTGTTCCTGCCCAGGTACCGCAACATAGGCGGCGGCGCGTTCTCGCTGAAAGCCGTCGGGGGCAGCTTCCTGATACCCGTCGGGGACCGCCTTGAGACCGCCTCCATGTCGCACGTGCAGTGGGGCAGGGTGTCCGTCTATTTCATAGAGAACCAGAAATTCTTCGACCGCCCCGGCATCTACCGCGCCAATTTCGGGGATTACGAGGATAACGACGAGCGGTTCATCTTCTTCTCCAGGGCCGTGCTGGAGGGCGCCAAGTTCATAGGCTTCAAGCCCGACGTGATACACACGCACGACTGGCAGACCGGCCTGGTCAGCGCCTACCTGAAGACCCTCTACCGGATAGACTCCTTCTTCTCCAAGACCGCCGTCGTCTTCACCGTGAACAACGTGGCCTACCAGGGGATGTTCCCGAAGGAGACGCTGACGAAGGCCGGCTTCTCCTGGGCCGACTTCACGCCGGAAAAGATGGAGTTCTACGGCGGCGTGAATTTCATGAAGGCCGGCATAGTGTCCGCCGACGTCATAACCACGGTCAGCCCCACCTACGCCGGCGAGATGCAGTTCAAGCCGGAGTTCGGCAAAGGGCTCGAAGGCGTGCTCCGCGCCAGGACAACGGATATTTTCGGCATACTGAACGGCATGGACGACGAGATCTGGGACCCGGCGGGCGATTCTTTCATAGAGCGCGGCTACGACGCCAACAGCTTCGTGAAGGGCAAGGCGGCCTGCAAGCTGGCCCTCCAGCGCGAATGCGGGCTGGAAGAGAACAAGGACAAGCTGCTGGCCGGCGTGGTCTCGCGGCTGGACGCGCAGAAAGGCCTGGACCTGCTCTGCGGCCTGGTGCCGGAATTCGCGGATAAGGTGCAGTTCGTGGTGCTCGGCGCGGGCGACCCGGGGCTGTCGGAGGCTTACGCCGCCCTGGCGAAGGACAGGCCGAAGGAAGTGAGCTTCCAGCCCGGCTTCCACGAAAGCCTGGCGCACCGCATCTACGCGGCCGCCGACCTTTTCCTGATGCCTTCGCGCTTCGAGCCCTGCGGCCTGTCGCAGATGATAGCCATGCGCTACGGGGCGCTGCCCGTGGTCACCCGGACCGGCGGCCTGAAGGACACCGTGGTTTACACCGGGGAGCCGAAAGGCTCCAACGGCTTCGCCATAGATTCCGCCGACGAGGCGTCGCTCAGGTCCATACTGGGCCACGCCATCTCGCTTTACGCCTGGAAAGAGAACTGGAACGCCATGGTCAGGAACGCCATGGCCTGCGACTTCTCCTGGACCAGGTCCTCGCAGGAATACCTGAAGCTGTTCGGCATCGCGCACCAGAAAATACAATTGTGACCGCAGGGGGTCCTCTATGAAAGTGGTCTTCTACACAAACGAATATCCTCCGTACACTTACGGCGGCGCCGGCGTGGCGGTGGAATACCTCACGCGCGAGCTGGCCAAGCTTATGAAGGTGGAAGTGCGCGCCTTCGGCGACCAGCGCGTGAAGAAGCCGGGCCTGGCCGTCACCGGCTACAAGCCCTGGGCCGAACTGGCCAAAGGCTCGCATAAAGGCTTCGGCAAGGCGCTGGAGGCGGTCAGCGTGAACCTGCAGTTCTGCAAGAACAACGACGCCGACCTGGTGCACTGCCACACCTGGTACACCAACCTGGGCGGTTTCTTCGCCAAGCTGCTTTACGGCATTCCCTTCGTGATGACCACCCATTCGCTGGAACCGCTGCGCCCGTGGAAGCGCGAGCAGCTGGGCCGCGCCTACGACCTGAGCTGCTGGATAGAGCGCAACGCCATAAACGCCGCGGACGCCATCATCGCGGTCTCCGGCGGCATGAAGAAGGACATAATCTCCTGCTTCGGCGTTCCCGCCTCGAAGGTCCACGTGATACATAACGGCATAGACCTGGCCGAATACCGCAGTACCGCCTCAACGGCCGCCCGGAAAAAATGGGGAATAGACCTGAAGAGGCCGTATGTGCTTTTCGTCGGCCGCATCACCCGCCAGAAGGGCATCATACACCTGGTCAACGCCATTCCGCACATAGACCCGGAAGCGCAGATAGTGCTCTGCGCCGGCGCGCCGGACACAAAAGAGATAGCCGCCGAGATGGAAGCGGGCGTGGCGAAGCTGCAGAAGACCCGCAAGAATGTGATCTGGATAGACAAAATGCTTCCGAAGAACGAAGTGATAGAGCTTTACAGCAACGCGGCGGTTTTCTGCTGCCCGTCCATCTACGAGCCGTTCGGGATAATCAACGTGGAGGCCATGGCCTGCGGCACGCCGGTAGTAGCTTCGGCGGTGGGCGGGATACTGGAAGTGGTGGTGCCGGAGCATACCGGCCTGCTGGTGCCTTTCACGGCGAAGAAAGACGGCACCTATGAGCCGCGCGACCCTAAGAAGTTTTCCAGGGACCTGGCCTCGGCGCTGAACCGCGTGCTGCGCAATCCGGCACTGAGGAAGAAGTTTTCGGTGGAAGGCCGGCGCCGCGTGGAAGCGCACTTCAGCTGGGCCGGCGTGGCCAAAAAGACTTACGCGCTCTACCGTAGTTTACTGTAATGAATAGGCAGACTTATGAAGAAAAAAATAAATTTGGAAAAGGAATCTCCTGCGGTTGCGCTGGAAAAGCTGGCGCATTTTAAAAAGTTGTTTCCGGAGGCCATGAGCGAGGGTAAAGTGGATGTGGAAGCCCTGCGCCGGTCCCTTGGCGACAATGTCGTTTCAAACGACGAAAGATACAACTTGGACTGGGCGGGAAAGGCCGAGGCTTTTAAGGCCCTCCAGACCCCGACTATCGCTACGCTTGCGCCCTGCCCGGAAGAAAGCGTTGATTTTGATAAAACCGGCAATGTTTTTATAGAGGGCGAAAATCTGGAAGTTCTGAAGGTGTTGCAAAAGGCGTATTACGGCAAGATCAAGATGATTTACATAGACCCGCCGTATAACACCGGCAGCGACAGCTTTATATATCCCGACCGCTTCCAGGAAAGCAAGGAAGAGTATTTAAAGCGCATTGAGGAAAAAGATGAAGAGGGTTATCTGCTGAAAGAGGGCCTTTTCCGCAAGAATTCAAAGGAAAACGGCCATTATCACAGCAACTGGCTGTCAATGATGTATCCCCGCCTGTTTCTGGCTAGAAATCTTCTGCGCGATGATGGCGTTATTTTTATCTCCATAGATGACAACGAAGTGCACAACCTCCGTCTCTTGATGAATGAGGTGTTTGGAGAGGAGAATTTTCTAGGTTGCATGATATGGGAAAAGCGAATAACCAGAGAAAATAGAAGTATGTTTTCGATTCGACATGATTACATTATTGCTTACATAAAAGCCATAGAACAAGCGGGTGAAGTCGTTGGTTTGCTTCCAATGAACAAAGCAGCAATTGATAGATATCGCAATCCAGACAATGATTCACGTGGTAACTGGGCTTCTGTTCCTGCAATAGCGCAAGCTGGGCATGGGACAAAGAATCAATTTTATTCATTAAAAACACCAAGTGGCAGGGTTGTTGATCCGCCGTCTGGTTCATGTTGGCGATATACACAGAGAAAAATGGAGGAAGAAATTGCGAAAAACAATATTTGGTTCGGATCTGATGGTAAAGGTGTGCCGCGAATAAAAAAATTTCTAGATCAGGGTAAACAGGGGTTAACTCCAGAGACAATATGGTGGGCAAAAGATGTTGGGACTAACGATAGCGCAAAACGAGAGATTGTTGACCTTTTTGCTGGGGTGGCAGTTTTTGAGACACCCAAACCGACCGGTATAATAAGAAGAATGTTGGAAGTTGTGGATGATAAAGAAGGGATTGTTTTGGATTTCTTTTCTGGAACAGGGACGACTGCTCATGCCATTCTTGCTTTAAATAAAGAAGATGGTGGGGAGAGAAAATTTATATGTGCCCAGTTGCCGGAAAAGTGTGATAAAGATTCAGAAGGATATAAAGCGGGATATCAAACAATAGCTGAAATAGGTAAAGAACGCATCCGCAGAGTTATACAGGGGATAAAGGATGAAATAAAAGAAAAGAATGATCTTTTTTTTAAAGATAAGCCATTGCTGGATTTGGGCGTTAAAGTCTTTAAGCTAAAAAACTCAAATTTTAAAATCTGGCGCGGGGATGTGGTGGATACCACCGAAGATCTAGAAAAACAAATGGATTTGCTTAAAGACCCACTAAAACCGGAGGCTCAGGAACAAAATCTGCTCTGGGAATTACTATTGAAGTCCGGCTACGACCTAAATACTAAAATAATGGAACAAAAAATCGGAACATGCCGGTTTTATTCCGTCGTCGGCGGGGAAATGGCGGTCATACTCAGCAAAGCGGACGAAAAATGTCTCCAAGAAATAGTAAAGCTAAAACCGCATAAAGTCGTCTGCCTGGACAACATTTTTGAAGGCAACGATCAGCTAAAAACCAACACCGCCCTGCAAATGAAAGACGCCGGAATAGAGTTCAGAACGGTGTAGATATTTTTAAGGAGAATGCTATGCAGATCGAATCTTTGTCCATAAAAAATTTCGGGCCTTTCAAGGACGTGGTCGTAAAAGATATTTCCCCGTTGGCGGTGTTTGTGGGGGCGAACGGGAGCGGCAAATCCTCGCTGTTCTCGGTTTTCGGTTTTTTGCGCGACTGTCTTGTTCATAACGTGAAATACGCCCTTATCAATAAAGGTGGATTCAATGAAGCCGTCAGCCGCGGCACCAGCGGGCCGATAGCGTTTGAGATCAAATTCCGCGAAGGCGGTGAAGAGCCTTTGGCCACGTATAGCTTGTCTATAGCCTTAGAACAGGGAGTGCCCGTGGTTATAAAGGAGCAATTAAAATACAGAAGGGGGCAGCGCGGAAAGCCGTGGAAATTCCTGGATTTTGCGCTTGGCGAAGGCGAGGCTGTCATAAATGAAGACGATTACGGCAAGCCGGCGGTTGAAATGAAGCGCGACAAACACAAACTGGAATCAAACGATATTCTCGCGATCAAGGGCCTGGGCCAGTTTGAAAAATTCAAAGTCGTGGCGTCTTTCAGGAAATTAATAGAAAACTGGCATGTCTCCGATTTCCATATCTCGGATGCCCGGCCCAGCCAGGAGGCCGGCGTTGCCGAGCATCTTTCCTCGCGCGGCGATAATCTGCCGCTGGTGGCCAGGCACCTGTATGAAAATCATCGGCATTTGTTCGATCAGATACTTGAGAAGATGAAAAAGCGCGTGCCCGGGGTCAGGGATGTGCAGGCCGTTTCCACCGAGGACGGGCGCATGGTCCTCAAATTCCATGATGGTTCGTTTAAAGACCCGTTCATCGCCAGGTATGTTTCCGACGGGACCATTAAAATGTTCGCGTATCTTCTTCTGCTGCATGATCCGAAACCTTATCCGCTGTTGTGCGTGGAAGAGCCGGAAAACCAGCTTTATCCGCAGCTGTTGACCGAATTGACGGAAGAATTCCGTGACTATGCCCGGAGGGGCGGACAGGTTTTTGTCTCAACCCATTCTCCCGAATTCCTGAACAGCATAAAGCTGGAGGAAATATACTGGCTTAGCAAAAAGGCAGGCTATACCGGGATTAAGAAAGCCTCCGAGTCCGAACTTTTAAAAAATCTCATTCAGGAAGGGGATCTCCCTGGAACTTTATGGAAACAGGGTTTGTTTGAGGGAGTCGATCCCAAATGACGAAACTCGTTGTAATGCTGGAGGAAAAATCAGCGAAAATGTTTTTGGAGGCGGTTCTGCCCAAAATTGCCCCCGGGCTCAACTATGTTTTAATCACACATGAGGGGAAGAAGGATCTGGAGAATTCCCTTCCCCTGAAGCTCCGCGCCTGGCGGGAACCGGATGTGCGGTTCCTTGTTTTAAGGGACAAGGATTCGGAAGATTGTATCCGGCTTAAGCAAAGATTGAGGGAAATATGCGAAGTCGCGGGCCGCTCAGATACCAAGGTCAGGATAGCGGTCCATTGCCTTGAGTCCTGGCTGTTGGGTGATCTGAACGCTGTTTCTACCGCTTATAATAATCCTTCGATATCGGCGCTCTCATCCAAGGCGAAATTCCGCAATCCCGACAAGCTCGCCAATGCCGAGGAAGAAATGTTGAAAATAGTGCCGGAATATC
Organism: uncultured Elusimicrobiaceae bacterium; assembly: GCA_964549095.1. Lineage (GTDB taxonomy): Bacteria > Elusimicrobiota > Elusimicrobia > Elusimicrobiales > UBA9959 > JAHJSU01. The sequence continues at coordinate 3,146 of CAZJUL010000005.1, read as the reverse complement.
AGAAAGTCAGCGGCGCTAGAGTTATCGCTCCCTTTATCAATCTTTCAGCAAATCGGTCCCACAGTTTTAAAGTTTTTGTTGAAGCCATAAGACAGCTTGCGGCATGAAAGCTAATTGTTCTTATGTGACGGTCAGGTAATGGTGAAATAAGGCATGAAACTGCATTTTGACGCGAACCAGGATTACCAGCTTCAGGCTATTCAGGCCGTGCTGGGACTTTTTGAGGGGCAACCCCTGAATAGGGGGGATTTTGAATTTTCGCTCGCGGGGAACGACGGGCTCGGGCTCAAGGTTTCGATGGTTCGTAATGATCTGATGCTCCCTGAGGAACAGATTTTAAAGAATCTGCGAGAAGTCCAGAAGAAGGGCGGCCTACCCCTTTCGGACAAGCTGGAGGGGTTGAATTTTTCAGTTGAGATGGAAACCGGCACCGGCAAGACTTATGTCTACTTGCGCACGATTTATGAGCTTAATAAGCGTTATGGCTTTAAAAAATTCGTCATAGTGGTGCCCAGTATTGCCATAAAGGAAGGCGTCCTTAAAAATCTTGAGATAACCGCCGAACATTTTCAGACCATCTACGACAAAACTCCTGTTACATACCAGGTTTATGCCGCCGAGCGGGTTTCCTCTCTCAGAAGCTTTGCCGACAGCAATGCCATACAGATCCTTGTCATAAATATTGATTCCTTCGCCAAGGACGAAAATGTAATCAACAAACCCAATGATAAGTTGAACGGCAAAAAGCCTGTGGAATTCATCCAGGCGGCCCGGCCGATAGTGATTGTGGACGAGCCGCAGAATATGGAGACGGATATCAGGAAAAAGGCCGTGGCGAACCTCAATCCCGCTTTCACGCTCCGCTACTCGGCCACGCACAAAAACCTGTATAACCTGGTTTACAAGCTGGACCCGGTCCAGGCCTACGATCTAGGACTGGTGAAACAGATAGAGGTGGATTCAGTTTTCGCCTCAAATGATAGGAATAGGGCTTTTATCCAAATCGAGGGTTTTAAGGCCGCCAAAAAAAGCGTGGCGGTTAGGCTCAAAATAGACGTGAACGCGAAAAATTACGTGGAGCAAAAAAGTATTACCGCAAAAACTGGCGATGACCTTTATATCCTTTCCAACAGCCGGGAAACCTATAAAGACGGATATATCGTAAACAATATTGACGCGCGGGAGGGCAGCGTCGAGTTTTCTAACGGCGATATCCTTTATAAGGGCCAGACACATGGCGGGCTTAATGACCAGATAATGAAATACCAGATGGAAAAAGCCGTTGAAGAGCATTTTAAAAAAGAGTTAATACTGAATCCAAAAGGCGTTAAGGTGCTTTCACTTTTCTTTATAGACCGGGTTAACAATTACCGCCATTACACGGAACAGGGGACTGCCCAGAAAGGCAAATTCGGCGTGTGGTTTGAAGAGATTTACACAAAATTCAGTCAGAAACCGGTGTATGCTGGAATAGCTAAACATCCGGCTGATAAAGTCCATGATGGTTATTTCGCCCAGGACAAGAAAGGCGTGCTTAAAGACTCTTCGGAAGGCCGGGAAACAAAGGCTGACGATGATACATATCACAAGATAATGGTGGCTAAAGAACAGCTCTTAGATATGAACGAGCCGCTGAAATTTATTTTCAGCCATTCAGCATTAAGGGAGGGCTGGGATAATCCCAATGTTTTTCAGATTTGCACGCTGAATGAAACCAGGTCCGAAATGAAAAAGCGGCAGGAAATAGGCCGGGGCTTAAGACTTTGCGTCGACCAAAACGGCCTAAGGGTGCGGGACAAGAACATCAACCGCCTTACCGTCGTGGCCAATGAAAGCTACGAAGACTTCGCGAAGCGCCTCCAAACCGAAATCGAGGATGAATGCGGAGTGAAGTTTGAGGGCAGGATAAAGAATAAGCGGAACAGGATTAAAATCCAGTACAGAAAAGGTTTTGAGCTTGATTCCAGATTCGTCGAGCTTTGGGAGAAGATTAAGCAAAAAACAGCCTACCGGGTCAGGTACGACACGGCCGAGCTTGTGGCAGCGGCCTCCCGCAAGGTCAAAGCCCTGCCCGTAGTTCAAAAGCCGGTGATAAAGGCGGTCAGGGCCGAAATTAAAATGGGAAAAAAAGGGATTGGCGCGGAAGTTTCAGGGGAAACATATGCCGGCGGGAATTTTCCCTTTCCCAAGATGGAAATCCCGGATGCCGCAGCATATATCCAGAGCAAGACCCGGCTTACGCGCGCGACAATCCTGGAAATCCTGAAAAAATCAGGCCGGCTGGCTGACATAATGATCAATCCCCAGATGTTTCTGGATCTGGCCCTGAACGAGATACAAAGTGTTCTGCATGACCAGATGGTTGACGGTATAAAATACGAAAAAATCGCCGGGCAGGGCTACGCAATGATGCTGTTCTCGGATGAAGAGGTGGAGGCTTACACAAGCAATCTTTACAAAATTGTCCGGCCCGAAAAGACAATAGCGGACCATATCATAATCGATTCAATGTCGGATGTGGAGAAAAAATTTGCGGAGTATTGCGAACGAAACGACAACGTGGAGTTTTTTATCAAGTTGCCGGACTGGTTCGTGATTCAGACGCCGATAGGCGAGTATACCCCCGACTGGGCGCTGATTTACAAAGATGAAAGCCGCGTATATTTTGTCACCGAAACGAAATCCACAACGGACCTGAATCTACTGAGGCCGCAGGAAAAGATGAAGATCAAATGCGGCGCGGCGCACTTCGCGGAGTTCCCGGAAGTGAAATTCCGGCATGTTAAGGATGCCGCGGAATTGGTGTAAAATATTAGTGATGCATTTGAATGGAGGCATCATGCCGAAAAAATCAAAAAAAATATTAAAGGCCGCGCCGGCGCCGGTCAATGTACCCAAAGCGAAGCGCGCCCTGAGCAGTGCCGAAGGTCCCTTCATGGGCGAAGCCGAGGCGGCACCGGCCGCCCTTCCGCAGCCCGGCGCGGAAAAGGCCGCCAGGACGCCCGTGTTCCGGCCGGACCGCGTGGTCATAGAGAGAGTGCTGCCCGAAGTGGACGGCGGGCGCTTCCCGGTGAAGCGCGCGGCGGGGGAAACCGTCTGCGTGGAAGCGGACATCTTCGCGGACGGGCACGACGAGATGGTCTGCG
>CAZJUL010000004.1:18252-29978 GCA_964549095.1 uncultured Elusimicrobiaceae bacterium | reverse complement strand
CGAATCAGAAGTAAGAAACCTGCCTCAAAGTTGCACTTCCAATTAGAATGCGCCCAGCGTCCCCCTTTACCCGAAGGGCCTACGACGCCCGGGCCCCTTAGGCCCTGCCGCCGTCAAGCCGGTCCTGCTATCCTATTCTCATGGAACGGCTCTGCGGACTTATTCTGACGGTCATCCTGGCGGGCGCCCCGGCGCAAGCGCAGGACTCCGCCCTTGACGACCTGAAAGCCGCCGGCGGAACGGCCGAAGAACTGTCGCTCCCCGTCCCCGCCGCGCCGCAAGCGGTCGCGTCCGCCGAAGGTTTGATTGAACTGCCGCAGTTCCTGCCCGAGAACAATTATGAGCCCGGCTTCGACTGGCCGGTGAACAAAACCGCCGCCGGCGAAGAATGGCTCCAGACCGGCGCCGAGCCGACCCTCTTAAAGATCTCCGACGCCCAGTCCGACACCCTGCAGTTCGTGACCGGCAAATGCGCCCTGGCCGCGAACACCAAATACCTTCTCTCCGCGAAGCCCGGATTCGAAGGCGAGCATATAAAGGTTTCCCTGAAAGACCCGCTGGACGGCTGCTCCTTCACCGCGGGCTACGTCTTCATGCCGCACGTGAAGGCCACCTCGGCCGGCGGCGCCAGCGAACTGCCCGCGGCCGTCAGGGCCTTCCTGGACACGCTGGCCTTCTCCGAAGGGACGAACGAGAAATACAACTTTATCTTCACCCACGCGGTTTTCCAGAACTACACGGACCACCCCCGCAAAAGAAAGTGCGCCGGCAAGCTCTGCTCCGACGCGGCGGGCCGCTACCAGTTCCTGTCCAACACCTGGGACCCCCTGGCCGCAGACCTCGGGCTGCAGGATTTCACGCCGCCCAGCCAGGACAGGGCCGTGGTGGAACTGATAAGGCGCGACGGGGCCTATACCGCCGTGGCCGGCTCTGCGAACTACGAGAATTTCAAGAAAGCCGTCACCAAGCTCAACAATATCTGGGCCTCCCTGCCCGGGAGCCCCTACGGCCAGCCCACCCACTCCACGGCCACACTGTGGGCCCACCACAAGCTCGCCCTCGCCAGGTATAAATAACCCGCCGCAAAACCCCGGCCCGGCTAAAAAACGGGGGCGGATACCTGCGCGGTAATAAAAAACTATAATATCCACATATGGCTGAAACCTTTCGGTTCAAGGACGAATGGCTTTTGCGGGCCCTGCCCGCGCTTAAAGGGGCGGATGACGCCCTGATAGAGGGGTTCCGCAAGGAAAAAAAGAAACACCTGTCGCACGCGCTCATAGATTCCGGCACGGTTACCGCCGACCAGCTTACCAAGGCGGTCGAATCGGTTTTTAAGGTCAAATATTTCCAGCTAACCTCCGAAAAGGTCGGGAAGTTCGCGCTGTCGATGCTGACGGAAAAAGCCTGCCGCAGATACGAGCTGGTGCCCGTCAGCATCGAGGAAAGCGAGATAAAGGTGGCCATGGCCAACCCGGCCGACATGACGGCCCTGGCCGACGTGGAGGCGTTGACCGGGCGCCGCGCGATACCCCTTTTCTGCCTGCCGCGCGAGCTGGACCTCTGCCTGGAGCAGCTTTTCAGCGCGGACACGGTGATCTTCGACCTGCTGAACAAAGTGGAAGCGCCGGACACCATAATGGTGCTGGGCGAAGTGGCCGCCGACGACCAGGCCGACTCCAAGATCTCCTCCCCCGTGGTGCTGCTGGTCAATTCCATCATCTCCCAGGCCTACCGCAAGCGCTCTTCCGACATCCATATAGAGCACGAGGAAAAGAGCAGCAACGTCCGCATCCGCATAGACGGCATCCTGAAGAACATAATGACCCTGCCCAGGCATATCGCCGCGGGGCCGGTGGTGGCCAGGATCAAGATAATGGCGGAGCTGGATATTTCCGTCCATATGCGGCCCCAGGACGGCAGGACGAAGATACGCATCGGTACCGCCGAGGTGGGCCTGCGCGTTTCCGTGCTGCCCACCTCTTACGGCGAAAAAGTGGTCATGCGCATACTCGACCAGCGCGCGGCGGAAGTGCCGTTCGAAAAGCTCGGCTTCGCCCCGGAAGTGGCCGCGGGCATAGACAAGTGCATAAACTCCAGCCAGGGCATACTGCTGGTGACCGGCCCCACCGGCTCCGGCAAGACCACCACGCTTTACTCCGTGCTGAACAAGTGCAAGCAGGAAAGCACCAACATCGTCACCGCCGAAGACCCCATAGAATACAAGCTGCAGGGGATAAACCAGGTACAGGTGAACGAAAAGCAGGGACTGAGCTTCGCGGCCGTGCTGCGCTCGGTGCTGCGCCAGGACCCGGACATCATAATGGTCGGCGAGATACGCGACAAGGAAACGGCCGACATAGCCTTCCAGGCCGCCATGACCGGCCACCTGGTCCTTTCCACGCTGCACACCAACGACACCGTTTCGACCATCGCCCGCCTTGTGGATATGGGCGTGGACCGCTTCAAGATCTCGCCCGGCCTGCTCGCCATCACCGCCCAGCGCCTGATACGCAAGCTCTGCCCCCTGTGCGCGGAAAAGATCCCGGAAGCGGATATCCCCGCCGGCATAGCCGAGGCAATGACGGCGTACGGCTATGAAAAGGCCTGCTACAAGGGAAAAGGCTGCAAGAACTGCGAAGGCAGCGGCTATGTGGGCCGCACCTCCATAGTGGAGCTGCTGATGCTGGACCCGAAGATCAAAGACCTGATAAACGCCGGGGCGCGCAAGGAAGAGATAGAAGCCGCGGCCCTAGATTCGCACAGCCTGCGCACGATGACGCAGGACGGTCTCTGGCAGCTTTCCATGGGCAGGACGGACCTGGCGGAACTGGAACCCTATATCACCATCGCCACTGCCAAAACGGCCGCAAAGCCGGCCGCCCCGGCCCCGGTAGCCGTTCAGGCCGCCGCCCCTGCGGTCCCCGCCGCCCCGCAGGGCAAGCCGGTGGTGATGATAGTCGACGACGACCCTATCATGCGCCTGCTCCTGAAAAAGTTCATAGAAGGCGCCGGCTGCGAAGTGCGCGAAGCGGTCGACGGCGAAGAGGCCCTCACCGCGATAGCCTCCGGCGCGACGCCCGACTTGCTGGTCTCCGACATAAATATGCCTAAAATGAACGGGTACGACCTTGTAAAAGGCGTGCGGGAAAGCCTTGGCCTGACCGGAATGCCCATCATCATGCTCACCACGGAAAGCTCCGACAAGAGCCAGGAACTGGCGTTCTCCCTGGGCGCCGACGATTATATCGTCAAGCCGTTCAAGGGCCCGCTGGTCATAGCCCGCATAACCGCCGCGCTGAGGCGGTCCGGCCGCCTGAAGCAGGATCCGGGACAAAGACCATGACAGAAGCCCTGCCCACCAAATTCCTGCCGGCCGAAAAGGCCGAACCTGCGGAACTGGAGCGCCACAGCAGGCTGCTCCGGGAGGCCCCCATTGTTGCCGATGCGCTGGACGGGATGCTGAACTTCACGCTTATACTGAACCGCCAGCGGCAGGCGGTATTCGTAAATAAAGCGCTGGCCGGATTCCTGAAAAACCACGGCATACACGACCCCACAGGCCTGCGTTTCGGGGAAATATCCGGCTGCGGGCACCCGGCGGAATCCGCCGGCGGCTGCGGCACCACCGAGGCCTGCTGCTACTGCGGCTCGGCGCAGGCCATGGCCTGCGCTCTGGAGGGAAAAGAGGGGGTAAACGAATGCCGCATCCTGTCCAGGAAAAGCGGGGACGAGCTGGACCTGCGCATCCAGGCCCGGCCTTTCAAATACGCCGGGGAGGACTTCCTTCTTATATCCATCGCTGACATAAGCGACGAGAAGCGCCGCCATGTCCTGGAACGGCTCTTTTTCCACGACATCATCAACACTGCCGGCGGCGTGCAGGGCCTCATCTCGCTGATGCAGGACGCCAAGCCGGAAGAGGCCGTTACCTATGTGCCCGCCGCCGCCAATGCCTCCACGCGCCTTTTAGACCAGATACTCTCCCAGAAAGACCTGGCCGCGGCCGAACGCGGAGAACTGCAGGTCAAAAACGAGGAAGTGGAAGCGGCCCACTTCCTGGCCGGCATAGTGGACCTTTTCAAGGCCCATGAGGTAGCCAAGAACAAGAAACTGCTGGTCTCCGGAAACTGCTCCGGCCTCAGCCTGCGCACCGACAAGACCCTGCTGGCGCGGGTCATAGGCAATATGGCCAAGAACGCGCTGGAAGCGGAAAGCCCCGGCGCCGCGGTAGAACTTTCCTGCGCCGCAACCCCTGACGGGGTCTCTTTCACGGTGCGCAACCCCACACCCATGCCGGACGAGGTCCGCCTGCAGGTCTTCCAGCGCTCATTCTCCACCAAGGGGGCCGGGCGCGGGCTGGGCACCTACAGCATACGCCTGCTGACCGAGCGCTATCTGAAAGGCAAGGTCTCGTTCGCCTCCGGCCCTTCCGGCACGGTCTTTACCGCGGAATACCCTCTCTCCGCGGTCTGACACCTCTCCAGTCCTTACCAAGCGGACACCGCCAGGCCGTCCCGCTCCTTATATATCTAGGGAATATAAATAATTGATATCGGCTGCAAAGCCTTGACAAGTCAATTAGGTCTGCTATACTATTTAGGCGTCAGCGGGCGGGCCTTTGGAGAGCAAAGTCGTATAGGCCCAAAGACCTATAACCCCCTGGGTCCAAAGACCTTTGATTTTAGTCAACCGATAAGCAACAATATACCAGGTAAATATGATATGAAACGGAATATCCTCCTCATCCTGGCACTCGCGATGGCCGCGCTCCCCGTCGGCGCCGCCGCGCAGGTTATCTCTTTCGACAATCTCGAGGCGAGCCTCCTGGACATGAAAGCCGCCGGCGCTCCCGCGGCCGCCCTCCCGGCGCCCGTGCCCGCGCCCGCCGCCGTCCCCGCGGCCCTGCCCGCCGCGCCCGCCGCGGAACGCGACTGGCTGGTGCTGGTCTTCATCAACGGCCGCAACAACCTGGCCCGGGCCGGCATAATGGACACGAACGAGATGGAAATGGTCGGTTCCACCGATAAAGTGGCCGTCACCGTGGAACTGGGCCTGCTGCAGGACCGCGGCACCTCCTCCCGGATCTACATACAGAAAGACACCACCGCCGGCGCGGCCAACAAGATGGGCGCGATAGTCTCCCCCGCGATCCCCGTCCCGGGCGCCGATATGGGCAGCTGGAAGCACTTCGCCGATTTCGCCAAGTGGTCCTACCGCAGGTATCCCGCCAAGAACGTGCTGGCGATACTCTGGAACCACGGCTCCGGCCGCGTAGACATCGGCGGCGCCGATAACACCGGCTCCGAGCTGGGCATAGCCTACGACGACCTGACCAGGAATTTCATCCGCAATAAGCAGATAGCGCTGGCGCTGAAAGACATAGAGGGCTCCATCGGCAAAAAAGTGTCCGTCTACGCTTCCGACGCCTGCCTGATGCAGATGGCCAGCGTGATCTACGAGATAAAGGACAACGCCGATTTCATAGTGGGCGCGGAAGAGATCGTGCCCGGCGCCGGCTTCCCCTACGACACCATCCTGGCCGAGCTGACCGCCAACCCCGGCACGGACCCCGAGGCGCTGAGCAAAATGATAGTGGACAAGTTCCACGCTTTCTACAGCGGCACCGGCAACAACACCACGCTGTCCGCCGTGCGCAGCTCCAAGGTGGAAGGTTTCGCGGCCGTGGTCAACGACTGGGTGAAGGCCGCCGCAACGCCCGCCAACAGGAAGATCGTGCTGGAAGCGGAAGAGAACGCCCTGGCCTTCGAAGAGGGCTATAACGGCAACGACACCACCGGCAACGCCCGCTCCAAGGACCTCTACGATTTCGTCGACCTGGTCAACCAGAAGGCCAACAAGGCCTCCAAGCTCTACGCCAAGGGCGAGGCGCTGAAGAAATACATAGAGGGCACGCTGGTCATAGCCAACAAGACCACCGAGCCCGGCAGCGGCTACGAGAAAGCGAAGGGCGTGGCGGTCTATTTCCCGAAGATGATCTACGATTCCAGCTACGACGAGAACATTTTCTCCAGGGATTCGCTGTGGGACGACTACCTGAAATGGAAGCTGGACCCCTCTTATAAGATAAGGTAACGGTTATGAAGAACTACTCCTTCATCGGCGAAGCGAAAAAAGGGCTGCTCATAGCCGCCCTGTTCTGCCTCGCCGCCCCGGCCCTGGCCGGGGACCTGACGGCCGAAGAAGCCGCCGCGCTGGCGAAGTACGAGACGGCCATAAGCAGCGCCGACCCCGCCGCCGCGAAGAAGTTCCTGGAAGACGCCCCCCTGGCGGACAAGCTGAAGCTCTCCGAGCCCGAGCGGGCCGCCGAACTTACCGCCAAGGCCCAGGCCGTGACCGACCTGGCGGAAACGCTGGACAGGACCTGGAGGTCCGACCAGGAGATGGAGCTGAGCCGCGCCCTGTCCCTCAGGATCGATTTCAACAAGCCGCTGGTAAAAGTAGGCATCGGCCCGGCGCCGGAGCCGCTGCTCGCCTGGATGGCCAAATACAGGGCCTATTCCGCGGTCAAAACGCTCACGGTGAAAAAGGCCATCCGCGAGTTCGAAACGGTGTTCGGCACCTCCACGGTGTCCGGCAAGGCCGGCTGGAACGCGGCCACCATCCGCGAGCGCAACGCCCTGCTCTCCGAAAAGGCCGCGCAGACGCTGGACGGCTACATCAACAACGAGACCAGGACCGACAAGGCTTTCCAGACCCAGCTCAAGAACACGGACCTCTTCAGGTTCCTGGACGCTACCGGCCAGGCCCGCCTGGACAGGTACCTCGGCCAGATGAGCACGGTGGAACAGGCCAAGGCCAAGCTCGGCGGGACCCAGGCGACCAAGCTGAACGGCCAGCCCATAGAACAGCAGATGTACCTGCTGGGCGGGATGTTCGACGGCAGCAAGGACAAGGGCGCGGTCTCCATAGAGCGCAAGATAGACAGCGGCCGGCAGTCCAGGCCCGGCGAAACCATTTCCTACCAGAACAACCAGCTGCTGTCCGGCATGCTGCGCACCTCGCTGCAGAACGAGGTAAAAGGCTCGGCGGCCGGCGACAAGGTGCTGAAGTTCTACAATTCCGGCGCGAAGCTGGACGTGGCCATAGAGTCCTGCCAGGGCTGCTACGCCAAGTACGAGCCCTCCACCGGCAAGATCATTTTCGATTCCGAGATGATACAGCAGTACATGCGCGTCAACAACGTCACCGCGGACACCCTGATAAAGGACAGGGCGCAGCTGGCGGCGCTGACCAAGTACATCTCCCCGATGTTCGTGCACGAGGCCACCCACCAGATGCAGCACGACTGGGCCGCCAAGGCGCACATCTACAAGCCGTACACCCAGGAGGACGAGATAGAATCCTCCTCCATGGAAGCCCTTTACATGACCGAGAAGATGAAGCGGGACAAGAGGTTCAAGGACCTGTTCACCCGGATGGAGAACAACACCACCTACGCGCAGAAACGGATGCAGATGATGGACAGGTTCAACCGCGGCGGCACGGCTTTCGAGAACTCCATACGGCAGGTGGTCTACTTCAGCACGCCGTCCTTCGACGCGGCCTCCTCGCAGATACTGTCGGCCATCTCCGCGGAGCTGCAGCGCCGGAACGCCATGAGCGCCGCGGACCGCGCCGCCACTGACGCGGCCGGCGCCGGGCTTAACGAAGCGATGGGTATGACCGTACAGGAGCTCTCCGGCGGGGCGGGCAATATCAAGACGGACGCTTTAAAGAAGATACAGGACGACCTGCTGCACAAAGCGGTCTATACCGGCCATTACGAAAGCGCCGCCGACTGGACCGGCTCGATGCTGGGCACGGTGCGCACCTCGGCCGCGCCGCGGATCGGGGCGGTGCCGGCGCTGTGACGCGGAACTCTTATGACCAGGACGCTGTTGATACTCTCCCTCGCCGCGGCCGCTATCGCGGCCGGCGCTAAACCCGCCTCCAAGGCCGCGCCTGTCGAATACACGAATTTCAGCATGGACAGCTTCTTCAAATGCGCCGTTCCGAAGGCCTGGGAGCAGAAGCGCGACCAGGCCGCCGAGGGTAAAACCAAAATATACGAAGTGGAGCTGCTGGGGCCCAGGGTGGAGAACGCCCCGGTAATGATCCTGGTCGGCTACTACGCGAAGGACAACAAGGACTTCAGGGACTACAAGGATTTCATAGAAAGGAACTCCAAGGACACCATCGGGAGGACCGAGACCCCGACCAGCAAGTACTCGCCGGTAAAGGAAAGCGCGCTGAACAAGAAGAAGGCCTTCAGCTTCGAGCGCGACGTGAAGGAGTTCCTGCACCCAGAGGGCAGCTCGGACGAATTCGTGATGGTAAAAGAGAAGTTCTACGTCCTTCCCGCCAAGGAGGGCTTCCACGTGCTCCACTACTACGCCCCCCAGTCCGCGTTCTCCAGGCACCTGGCCGTGTTTAACAAGGTGGCCTCCACCTTCAAAGGCCTGTAACCCGGTTTCCTCCGTTTTGCTATACTTTGGGATAGCCCGAAGTTTTTTTATTTATGAAAGATATACTGGCCAGGAACATACTGCTGCTCGGCGCGCTGGACGAGGTGATCACAGCCGCGGAGGAAAAGGCCCTTAAGCTTATCCTGCTGAAGGGCGCGGCCCTGCTGGCGGAGGGCGTTTACGGTCCCGGCGAGCGGGACATGACCGATATAGATATCCTGGTGCGGCCGGCCGACGAAAAGGCTTTCGACGCGCTGCTGAAGGGGCTCGGCTTTGAACACATGGAAGGCAGCTCGCAGGCCTACGCCCGGCAGGCGGGGGAAAAGGCCCCGCCGGTGCTGATAGACCTGCATACCGGTCTTTGGCACGAGAAGGACACGGAGGCGCTCTGGCACCGCTCCGCGCGGATGCGGGAAGAGATGCGCGCGCCTTCGCTGGGCCCGGAAGACCAGCTTCTGCACCTGGCCTCGCACGCCCTGCTTTACCACGGCCGGCTGGAGCCGCGCACCATTACGGACCTGGCCCGCCTGCTGGGTTTCGTCTACATGAAAAAGAGCCGGGCCGATTTCTGGCGGCTGGCCGCCGATATCGCCTCGGGCGAGGAATTAAAGCCCGCGCTCTACCCGGTACTGGCCCGCGTAGCCGGCGCGCACCCGGAACTGGTCTCAAAACAGGAACTGGCCGCCTTCGAGCCGCGCGGCGCCGGCCGTCTGAAGCGCCTCTTCTTCGAAAAAGCCGCCGAGCGCCATTCCCGCCTGCTGGAATATTTCCTGCCCGGCCTGCACCGCCCCGTCCTTTTCGCAAAATACCTTTTCCCCGGCAGGGAGTTCCTGGACAAGCGCTACGGCCGCTCCTCCTGGACCAACCACCTCTGGCGCCCCATCCAGCTCCTGAGAGCCATCCTCAAAAAAGACGATTAATATCCCAATAGTGGTTCGCGGGGCCTGCCGACAGGGTTTGTCTTCCGGGGCCGGGTCGGCCAGCGCGGCCGCCCTTATCCTCCCCCTCCTATGCTAGACCAGGTCGGGGTCCGGATGCCCCTACAGACAAACCCTGTCGTCACCCGCTCCAAGTCCCCTCATACTCCATCGTAATAAAATAATAATATCCCCACCCTGACGATACAGCCATCCCCGCCCCCAATGTCGAAACCCAACTGCTAAATTGCGTATAATACCCAAACGGGGTCAGGCGGATTGCTCATGAAACCCTTTATTTATTTTTAGAGAACTATGAATATATTACAGATGTTTGCGATTCTGTTATTAGCACTTCCGTCATTGACATGGAGTTATCCAGGGCAACAGGAATACGAGACCATATCGGATGAAGAACTTGATAGCGGCGTTCGTTCGATGAACCGGTTTGCAATACTTGAAGCAGGACGGCGACGCCGGAAACAAGTAATTCCAGACCTAGACCGTCTTGCGGCTTCAGAGGATACAGAGGAATGTAAGAGGAAAATTATTCGCAGCGACCCCGTTATGTACGAACAGCGACTCGAATATGTGCGGTGCCCACAACACAAAGCCGCGCGGCTAGCGGCAAAGAAGGCTTTGGCCCGCATGGGGGACATCAAGTATCTGAAAGAATTTATTTCAGATTTATCCTCAAAGGATGGATGGAAGAGAATTGACGCTATCCGTGCTTTAGGTTATGTGGGGGATAAACGTGCGGCGAAATATCTAGCCCCGATTTTGGATGAGACTGGAGGGCCGCCGAAATACTCAAAACATGAGCCGGCACCATCCTATGCATACACTGCGGAGCAGGCGTTTGACGAGCTTTTCCCGGAGGTCCTGGAGCAGTTCAGAAAGGAGAATACTAGAAGTAAGTATTTTTTTAGCGCTCAATGGAAAGCTTGGTGGAAAACAAATAAAGCAAAATTCCAACAAGGCATCGAGTAATTATAGTTGGGGGATAGGAGAATTTGGAGCGGGTGGCGGCGGAACTGGATAAGCAAAACCCTCACGGAGGGAGGAGCTTGCGTAAGCGCGACGACTGAGTGAGGAGGGGCGGCCACGGTGTGGCCGACCCCGTGTTTTGCGTTCCAGTCCGCCGACAGGCCCAGCGAACCCGGTCGATCAGCTTCTGATAATTATATTTTTACTAGGGTGATGAGCTTAAGGATGTTGGCCAGGCGGTCCAGATCGGGGGGTTTTACTACGAAATCGAAGGCGCCTTCTTTGAGGGCTTTGGCGGCAAGGTCGGCGCTGGCCAGGGCGGTTATGATTATCACGCCGGCGTCCTTGTTCTTCTGCCGGGCCCTGTAAAGCAGCTCCAGGCCCGAAACGCCGCGCACATAGATATCGGTGATGACTATATCGAAAGGCCGGTCGTCCAGCAGCTGGCGGGCCTCCTCGCCGTTGTCCGAGCGCGTCACCTCGAACTGGGGAAAACCCTGCAGTATCTCGTTCACGCGGGCTATGACATAGCCCTCGTCCTCGATCAGTAAAAGTTGTTTTTTAGTGTCGGGCATAAGGCTCAGGGCAGTCAGGGGACAGTCCCCTTCTACCGCTCGCTTTGCTCGCCGGTAAAGGGGACAGTCCCCGGCCTCGGACTACCATTCAACCCACCAGCGGGCCAGCTCCAGTTTGGCCGCGAACTTATTGTTCTTGCGGCTGACCTCGGCCAGCTCCACTATGCGGTCTATGGCCGTCAGCGGGTATTCCATCAGGTCCACTATCTGCGGCGTGACCGGCTCGTAATTGGCGTCCAGCAGCGTCTCCACCGAAGGCCGGGTAAGCGAACCCCTGTTCGGCATAACCACCTTTGCGATCTCGCCCGTGGACAGGCAGACCAGCGAGCCGGGGGGATAGAGCGTTACCGCCTCCATCAGCGCCTTGACCGCCCTTGAATCGAAGCCCCGGCCTTCCTTGTCAATAAGGTGCTTCACCGCGTTAGGCGGATGATAGGCCTCGCGCCAGGGGCGCGGGTGGGACATCGCCTCGTAAACGTCGGCCGCGCCTATGAGCTGCGCAAAGAGGTCGATGCTATCCCCGGCGAGGCGCCTGGGGTAGCCGCTCCCGTCAATGCGCTCGTGGACCTGGGAGATTATTTTGGCCGCCCGCTCCTTCAGCTTATAATCTATGTCTATTATCCGGTCCACCTTTTCCGCGCCGTCCGCGGAGTGGAGCGTTATCCGGGCGAAATCCTCGTCGCTCAGCCGGTCCTCGCCGTTGGCCAGGTCCAGGTAACCCGTCATGCCGATATCGTGGGCCATGGCGCAGAAGCCCAGCAGGACCAGCTCGTCGTTCT
>CAZJUL010000004.1:16690-18242 GCA_964549095.1 uncultured Elusimicrobiaceae bacterium | reverse complement strand
GGCCTGGCTTATCAGCGCCACGTTGGCGGAATGGGCCTGCAGGTAGCTGCCGCCGGTAGCGAAGGAGGTATAACCGAGCAGGGCGGGATTTTCGGCCAGCGCCTTGGCCGTCAGGCCGGCAAGCCGGGCTATCTTGTCGTATTTTTCCACATAGGCGCGGTCTATCTGCCCCAGCAGCTCGCCGGCCGCGTCTATGGTCCTGGTATAAAGCTCTTTCGCCTCGGCGTCCAGCTCTTTAAAGGGGCGCTGCTCCTTCCTGGCCGAAGCCTCGTCATAGCGCTGCTGCTCGCGCCTGGTGCGGTTCGTAATGGACGGTCCGACCGGCGCGGCCTCCGCGGCCTGCGGGGGCGGGGCAAGCCGCTGCGCGGCGGGGGCGCGCTTTTCTTCAGCGGGCAGTTCCGGCGGCGCGGGCTCGGCCGCCGGCGCGGGGGCCGGGACGGGCTTCGGGGCCGCGGCCTTGGGCTTCGCTTCGCCGGCTTTCCTGCCGCTCAATTCTGAGAATTTCATATTATTATTATAGATTACGGGAGTTAAGCAAAGGTTTCGTAAAAGTTACCGAACCGGACGCCCGGGGCGGCGGAGGGTCAGATAGTTTTTTCGTAAACGCGGAATTTCTTATAGACCTTCCCGCCCACGGCGGCGATGACATTGTTTATCAGGTCGTTGTCCTCCAGGGTCCAGGACAGGTCCCCGTATTCCCAGCCCATCTTCGTAGACGAAACAGAGGCCTGCTTTATCAGCAGCAGCTCTATCCCCCGGTTGCGGAATTCCTTTTTAACGCCCAGCGCCAGCAGCCGGCCGCGGGGTATGGGGGAGAACATCCTGTACAGGAAGGGGATAATGTTCAGCGGGTTCAGCGCGCCGTTCACGTGTTTCAGCGCTATATTGAAATCGGGCAGCAGGAGCACGAAGCCGGCCGGCTTGCCCTCCACCCTGGCGAAATAGAGGTATTCCGGCTTCAGCAGCGGCTTAAGGCCCTTGGCCATCTCGTCTATCTCCCCGTTGGTCATCGGCACGAAGCCCCAGTTCTTTTCCCAGGCCGAATTATAGATGTCCTTCAGGATGTCCAGCGCCTCTCCGATGCGCTTTATATCCACCAGCTCCAGAGTTGTCTTCCCGGAGCGCGTCATGCGCTGCACTATCTTCTCCATCCTTTCCGGGAACCCGTTCTTTGTGTACACCTGGAAAGCGTACAGATCCTTAACCTTGACGAAGCCCGCGGCCTCTATCAGGCCTGCGTAATACGGCGGGTTGTACGGGGTCATTATCATTGGCGGAGAATCGAAGCCCTCTATAAGCAGGCCGCAGGTCTCGTTCATTGACGGGTTGACCGGCCCCCGGGCCTTGTCCATCCCCCTGGCTTTCAGCCATTTCAGCGCGGCGGCGAACAGCGCGGCCGCCGCTTCCCGGTCGTCGGCGCAGTCGAAAAAGCCGAAAAATCCGCATTTTTCATTATGGACGGAATTATGGAGATGGTTGGTTATGGCGGCCAGCCTGCCGGCGGGCCGGCCGTCCCGGAACGCCATCAGGAGCTGCCGCTCGCCGTGCCGCC
>CAZJUL010000004.1:0-16680 GCA_964549095.1 uncultured Elusimicrobiaceae bacterium | reverse complement strand
GGGTGGCCCAGCCCCAGCAGGTGCCGGGTGTCTTTCTTGAGCTCGCCGACCCAATAAGGATGGCCCCTGAAGAGGTCGTAGGGGTAGTCCACAAAAGCGCCGAGCGCGCTTTCTGGCAGTTCTTTTATTTCAAGAGGCATTTAAAAACAGGTTAGCGACAGCTTTTTCTTCATGACCTGCTTGTAGCAGGGCTCAAAAATAGCCAGCGCCTTGTCAAGGTGGGCGCGGGTATGAGTGGCGGTCACCACTACGCGCAGCAGGGCGCGCTTGGGCGGCACGGCGGGGCTGACCACGGGGTTGGTGAAGATACCCTGATCGTAAAGCGCTTTCCAGAGGGCGAATGTTTTCACGTCGTCCCCGATGATGATGGGGATGATGGGGGTCTTGGTCTCGCCGGTATTGCAGCCCATGGCCTTGAACCGCGACATCAGGTACCTGGAGTTGTCCCAGAGCTTCTTTATGCGCTGCGGCTCGGCCTGTATGATGTCGATGGCCTTGGAAATGGAGGCCACGCAGGAGGGCGGCAGCGCCGCGGAGAAGATCATGGAGCGGGACATATGCTGTATGTAATGGATGATGTCCTCGTCGCCCACCACGAAACCGCCCACCGAGGCGAAGGTCTTGGAGCAGGTACCGACCACCAGGTCCACGTCCTTGTGGGTAAGGCCGAAATACTCGCAGGTGCCCCGGCCGTGCTTGCCCAGCACGCCCGAAGCGTGGGCGTCGTCCACTATCAGGCGGGCGCCGTATTTCCTGCAAAGCTTGGAGATCTCCGGCAGGGGCGCTATATCCCCTTCCATCGAGAAAACGCCGTCCACGATGACCAGCTTGCCCTTGGTGGACCCGACTTCCTTCAGGACGCGCTCCAGGTCGACCGGGTCGTTGTGCTTGAAGCGCCTTATTTCGCCGTGCGAAAGCTTGCAGCCGTCCAGGATGCTGGCGTGGTCCAGCTTGTCGATTATGACCACGTCCCCGCGCCCGACCAGCGCCGACACCACGCCCAGGTTCATCTGGTAGCCGGTGGCGAATATCAGGGCGGCCTCGTGGCCCTTGAAGGCGGCGAGCTTGCGCTCCAGCTCCATGTGCAGCACGGTATTGCCGTTCAGGAACCGGGAGCCGGCGACGCCGGTACCGAACCTGTGTATAGCGTCAACGGCCGCCTTCTTCATCCGGGGGTCGTTGGCCAGGCCCAGGTAGTTGTTGGAGCCGAACATTATGAACTTCTTTCCGCCGATCATAACATCGGGCGCCTGTTCGGAGGCCAGCTCCTTGAAATAGGGGTAAATGCCGGCGTCCATCAGGTGCTTGGCGGTAAGGAAAACGCGGCATTTTTCAAATATATCTTTCATTGGGACCTCGTCCGGGGAATATCCCTTTATTTTATGATATTTGGACCCCTATTTATATAGGGAAATATACGGGTAGCCGGGGGGTAAAACACTTCCGGTTTAAGCGGATTTGCAGACCGTTACCCTGCCGGCGAAATAATTGGAGGGGTGACGCCGGGTTTGCCCGAAGGGGGCATCCGGACCCCGACCTGGTCTAGCCTGGGGGTGGACTGGGCTACCAGAGTCAGCTACGGACACTGGGCCCGCGGGAGGATAAGGGCGGCCGTGAGGCCCGAAAGGGCCGCAAGGCCGGAGGCGTCCGCCACAGCGAGCGGACGCCGAGGCGGGGTCGCGGAAAGCCGCTATGCGGCTTATCCGTGACCTGGCCGACCCGGCCCCCTGAGCGGCGAACCCGGCGGCAGGACCCCGAACCCGCCCGCTTAAGCCTTAATGCGTTTTATCAGTTTGGTAGTAGAGCGCCCTTTGACGAGGGGGAACCGGACGGTGCGGCCGGCGAACTCCCGGCCCACTATCTCGGCGCGGCCGTAGTCCGCGCCCTTTACCAGGATATCCGGCCGCAGGGCCTTGATAAGGTTGTAAGGAGTGTCTTCGGAGAAAGCCACCACCAGGTCCACGGCCGCCAGCGCCCCCAGCACCCGCGCCCGGTCAGCCAGCTTATTCAGCGGCCGGCTTGGCCCCTTCAGGCGGCGCACCGAAGCGTCCGAGTTCAGCCCCAGGATGAGCAGGCCGCCCAGGGAGCGGGCCTTTTCAAGCAGGGCTACGTGACCGGAATGGAGGATGTCGAAACAGCCGTTGGTGAAAACGGCCTTTTTCCCGGCCCGGCGGGCCTTCTGCCGCAGGGCGGCCGCTGCCCGGGCGCTCAGGAACTTGCCGGAGGTGTTCATTTCGCGGCGGGGGCCGGGGCCAGCAGCCTTTCCATGAAGCCGGTGTCCACGTCCCCGGCCTGGAATTCCGGGCTGTCCACTATCATCTTGTGGACGTCTATAGTGGTGGAGATGCCGGAGACGCGGAACTCGCCCAGCGCCCTGCGCGACCGGGCTATCGCCCCGGCGCGGTCCGGCGCCCAGACTATCAGCTTGGCCAGCATGCTGTCGTAATAGACCGGCAGGGTGTAGCCCTGGTACATGTGGGTGTCCAGCCGTATGCCGGGCCCGCCGGGGGTCTGCCACTCGTCCACGCGGCCGACCGAGGGCGCGAAATTCCGGGAATAGTCTTCGGCGTTTATCCGGTGCTCAATGGCGTGGCCGTGGAAGACGGAAGCCTTGGAGCGGCTCAGCGAAAGCTTCTCGCCCGCCGCTATGAGAACCTGTTCTTTCACCAGGTCGGCCATGGTTATGGCCTCGGTCACTGGGTGCTCCACCTGCAGCCGGGTGTTGACTTCCATGAAGAAGAAATCGCCCGACCTGTCCAGCAGGAATTCCACGGTGCCCACGCCCACGTAGTTGGCGGTATCGGCCAGGCGGATGGCCGCTTCCTCCAGCTTGTCGCGCAGCTTCTGGTTCACGGCCGGGGAGGGGGATTCCTCCAGGAGTTTCTGGTGCCGGCGCTGTATGGAGCAGTCCCGCTCGGGGAAGGCGATGGTATTGCCCTTCGAATCGCGCGCGAACTGCACCTCGATGTGTCGGGGGCGCTCCAGGTACTTCTCGAAATACACCTCGCCGTTGCCGAACGCGGCGGAGGCCTCGGAGGAGGCCATCTGCACCTCGTGGGTAAGCTTGGCCTTATCGCGCACTATCCTTATGCCCTTCCCGCCGCCGCCGGCGGCCGCCTTGATCATTATGGGGAACCCGATCTTCTCGGCCTCTTTCAGGAAATCCTTGGAGACGCAGTCCTTGGAGCCGGGCGTTACCGGTATGCCGCCCTTTATGGCCAGCTTCCTGGCCGTGGCCTTATGGCCCAGCATTTCTATGGAATGGGGGCCGGGGCCTATGAACGTGACGCCGCTCTTGGCGCAGGCGGCCGAAAACGAGGCGTTCTCGGCCAGGAACCCGTAGCCCGGGTGCACCGCCTCGGCGCCGGTCACGCTGACCGCCGAGAGTATGGCCGGTATCTGCAGGTAGCTCTCGCGGGCCGGGGCCGGGCCTATGCAGACCGCCTCGTCCGCCTCCCTGACGTGCAGGCAGGAGCGGTCGGCCTCGGAATAGACGGCCACCGATTTTATGCCCATTTCCCTGAGCGTCCTCATTACCCTTATGGCTATCTCGCCGCGGTTCGCCACCAGTATCTTCTTGAACATGTTTTAGATCCTCCAAAATTCAGGGGACAGTCCCCGGCGCTTGGCTGTAAGCTGTACACTATTTGCCGGTCATTCCGACAGGGACGGGTCTTTTTCCAGCCTTATCGTCCCGGTCCACAGGTTGACCACGAACGCGTAGAGGTCCTTTATCTCGCGCTGCCTGGTCCTCGGATTGAGGCCCTCGTTCCTCAGCACGACCCGGTATTCGGGGCCGGCTATGTGCGCGGTTATCCACCTGTCGGCGGGCAGGAACTTCTGGTTCTTGGTCCCCAGCATTGCGGCCACCGAGGCCAGCTCTTTCCTGCGCAGCTCCGCCAGCGGCGGCTGGTCGGGCTTCAGCCGCGTCTTCTGGACCAGGTCCACCGCCTCCTGCATAGCGGTGCCGTTGAGGACGCGCACCTTTTTCTGCACCTCGGGCTTGTGCTCGTCAATGCACAGCCCGTCGGACTTCTGCATGTCGTAAAAAGCGCTGTCGTATTTTTTCAGCCGCACCAGGGCGTCGGCGCGGTTCAGGTAAAGCGGGCACTGGTCCTTGGAGAGCAGGCCGGGATATTTAAGCAGCTCGTCGTATTCTTCCAGGGCCTCGTTGTATTTCTGCGTCAGGCGCAGGCTGTCGGCGAAATAGACCCTGAACCAGAACATCCTTTCCGGGGGGAACCGGCCCGGGAAGGTCGAGAACGCGTCGTTGGTCTTTTTGCAGGACTCCGCGGCCTTGTCGTAAAGGCCCATGAAGAATTCGGAAACGCACAGGTAGCCCGCGGCGCGCGGGTCCATGGGGTCTATAAAGGCCAGCTTCTGCGCCAGGAACATCGCCTGCGGGTAATCCCGCTTTTCTATGGCGGCCTCCAGCGGCTCGAACAGCTGGAAGACGTAGGGCCGCGTCCAGCGGTCCTGCTCCCTGATAAAAGAGATGTCCTCCGCCCGCCAGGGGGCGGTGCCCTCCTTGAGCTGGTACTTCACCATCGCGGCCGCCTTCTCGATAACCACCACCTCCACGCCGTCGAACTCCCAGGGCGGGGCCTTGGCGTAGTACTGCTTATTATTGTTGACGTAGTCCTCGACGCTACAGGCCAGCTTGGAGTTGGTGGAAAGCAGGGGATAGGCCTCTTCGAACCGGCCGGCGGCGAGCTTCTTCAGGTAATTCTTGGCGGTCATCTCCAGCGTGAACTTGGGGATGTGCGGGGCCGCTATCATGTAGAGGATGAAGACCAGCGCGCCCAGGAGCCCCAGGGTCACCACCGCGCCGCCGATCTTTTTCATGGAAACCTTGTCCAGCCTGACCGAAGGCAGGCTCAGCGGCTTTCCGGGAACCGGCTGCGCGCCCGGCTTCGAGGGCGGCCTGGCGGCCGGCCTGGAGGTCCGGTCGGCGCCCTGCGAGGGAGGGGGGATGACCGGCCTGTTCAGCGCGTCCGCGCCGGGCACCTCGGGTGCCGCCGGGACCTTGCCGGGGTAGATCCGCCTGAAAGAAATGTCCTTTTCCGAGATCGTGGCCTCGATGGGCTGCATCTCGAGCCTGAACTTCTGCTGCTCCGGCGGCTTGGGCGCGGGTGGCGGCGCCGCGGGAGGGGTCCCGGGCGGCGGCGGGGGCGGATTGTGGCGGCCTGAATCGATCTTTGAACGGCCGGACTCGTGCTTGGAAGGGGCCTTGAGGGCCATTACCTGGCCGCACTGGTCGCAGTAGTTCTTCTCCACGGCGTTAGCGAAGCCGCAGTTGCCGCAGACCTTATCGAGCTTCGTGCCGCACTTCAGGCAGACGTCGCTGATGATGTTGGGCTCGCCGCCGCATTTAGTGCATTTTATGACCGATGGTTTCTGCGGCATAGGGAAAGGTTACAGGGTTACAGGATCCGGGGCAAAGCGGGAAATAAGGACTTCCTTAATTCCGCGCCTTAACCCTTTAAAACCCGAAACCCTCAGGTCCCGTCGTTTATTTCGGCTCTATGAAGAACAGGGGCTGGCCGTATTCCACGGTCTGCCCGTCCGCCACGGAGATGATCTTGAGATAGCCGTCGGCCCCGGCCGCGACAGGCTTAAAATCCTTGGCCACTTCCACGACGCCCAGCTCGGCGCCCTTCTTCACAGCCATGCCCTCTTTGAGGGTATTGGTCTTGCCCGGCCGCGCGAAGCGGAAGATGCCGATGGAAGGGGACGGCACCGTAACAAGGGCGGAAGAGAACTTGCTGTGGGCCTCGGGGGAATTGTTCACTTTGAGGCTTATCTTGTCCGCGCCGTTCTTCCAGGTTATTTCTTCCAGGTCGGTGGACTCCATCCATTTGGTTATCTTGCCCAGCGTTTTCACGTCCATAGTACCTCCGTAAATTCTAAAGCCCGGCTTCCGAGGGATTGAAGGGGAAGGGAAGGACCCGCGCCAGCTTCATATAGGTCACGCGCTCCTTCTTTTCCAGCGGCTGCCAGTCCACGCAGATCAGCTCCGCGTCCTTCAGGGCGAACTCTATCATCACCTGCCGGCAGGCGCCGCAGGGACTGGCCGACTTGGCGGCCACGCAGACCGCGCGCAGCTTCTTCTCGCCGTGGCTGACGGCGTTGAAGATGGCCGTCCGCTCGGCGCAGCAGGCCAGGCCGAAAGAGGCGTTCTCCACGTTGCAGCCGGAGTAGATCCGGCCGGATTCCGTCAGCACCGCCGCCCCGACCGGGTAGCGGGAATAGGGGGAATAAGAGTTCTTCTGCGCCTTCTTGGCGGCCTCTATCAGCTTCTTGCGCATGGCGTTGGCCCAGGTCTTCCTGGTCCTATTGCGGCTTCCGTTCTGTGTTTTCATAGGCGGCCTCACCCGATGATAGGCTTAAGGGCTTTATACAGCTTCGGCGGGAAAAATTCCCGGCGCGTGAACACCGAGGTCCTGATGAATTCGGCGCAGTGGGTGGAACAGCCCGTTCCCGGGAACAGCGGTATGACCTTTACCAGCAGGCGGCGGACGTTCTCGATGTTCTTTTTGAGGGTGGAAGTCACCTGTTCCTGGGATACTTCTTCGCCCTCTTTCCAGCAGTCGTAATCGGTCACCAGCGAGATCGGCACGTAATGGAAGCCGGCTTCGCGGGCCAGCTTGGCCTCGGTAGGCACGGTCATACCTATGATGGAGTAGCCCAGCTTCCGGTGGTAATCGGATTCGGCCTTGGTGGAGAAGCCCGGCCCTTCCATGCAGCAGTAGACGCCGCCGAAATGGGACTTGATACCCAGCTTCTTCGCCTCTTTATACATCAGCGCGGAAAGCTTCGAGCAGAACGGCTCCGCCATCGGCACGTGGCCCACTATGCCGTCGCCGAAGAAGGTGGCCACGCGGCCCTTGGTCTCGTCCACGAACTGGTCGGGGAACACGAAATGCGCGGGGGCCAGTTCCTGTTTCAGGGAGCCGACGGCGCTGACGGAGATGATGGTCTTTACGCCCAGGGATTTCAGCGCCCACATATTGGCGCGCTGGTTTATCTCTCCGGGCAGGATATTGTGCTTGCGGCCGTGGCGGGGGAGGAAGGCGACGGGCACGCCGGCCACCGTTCCCAGTATCACGCTGTCCGAAGGGTTCCCGAACGGCGTCCTGATCTTTATTTGCCTGACATTCCGGAGCTCGCGCATCTCATAAAGGCCGCTGCCGCCTATTACTGCGATATCCGCCGCGGGTTTCTTGGTCATCAAACGCTCCTTACAATACGGGAAAATCCTGTACGGCCGGCCAAAAGCGGGAAAAAAGCCGCTCAAAGCCTTAATATATAGATTTTATAATAATTGGGCCCTTAAAACACCTTATTTTTCGAATCCCGGGTAGACCGGGAAGCGCGCGCAAAGTCCTTTTACCTGTTCGGCTATGCCTTTAAGGGCCTTGTCGTCGTCCTTGTGCTTTATGGCGTCGTCGATGAACGCGGCCACCGCGGCCATATCCCTGTCCTTCAAGCCGCGGGTGGTGATGGCGGGGGTGCCGATGCGGATGCCGCTGGTGACCATCGCTTTCTGGGGGTCGTACGGGATCATGTTCTTGTTGACCGTTATCCCGGCCTTGTCCAGGGCTATCTCGGCCTCTTTGCCGGTCACGTTCTTGGCCCGGAGGTCCACGCTCATCAGGTGGCAGTCGGTGCCGCCGGAGACTATGCGGTAGCCGGCTGCCTGCAGTTCGCGGGCCAGCTTGCGGGCGTTCTTGAGCACCTGGACCTGGTAGTCCTTGAATTTGGGTGAGAGGGCTTCCCTGAAGCAGACGGCCTTGGCCGCCACGGCGTGCATCAGCGGGCCGCCCTGGTTGCCGGGGAAGTTGGTGCGGTCCACGGACCTGGCGTAGCAGGCCTTGGAGAGTATCAGGCCGCCGCGCGGGCCGCGCAGGGTCTTATGCGTGGTGGTGGTCACTATGTCGGCGTATTCCACCGGCGAGGGGTAGATGCCGGCGGCTATGAGGCCGGCGTAATGGGCTATGTCGGTTACCAGGAAGCATTTCCACACGTCGGCGGCCCTCTTTATGCGGGCCCAGTCCCAGCGGCGGGAGTAGTTGGAGGCGCCGGCCATGATCAGCTTGGGGCGCTCCTTTTCTATCAGCTTCTCCATCTCCTCGTAATCCAGCAGCTCGGTCTCCTTGTTGACGTTCATCTTGATTATCTTGAAGTAGCGGCCGGAGAAGTTCAGGGGATGGCCGTGGCTGAGGTGGCCGCCGTGGTCCAGGTTGAGGCCCATCACGGTGTCGCCGGGATTGATCAGCGAAAGGTAGGCGGCTATGTTGGCCTGGGTGCCGGAATGGGGCTGCACGTTGGCGTGTTCGGCGTGAAAAAGCTTCTTCGCCCGGTCTATGGCCAGGACCTCGGCCTTGTCCACGTGTTCGCAGCCGCCGTAATAGCGCTTGCCGGGATAGCCTTCGGCGTATTTATTGGTGAGCACGGAGCCGAGGGCCTCCAGCACCGCCGCGGAGGTGTAGTTTTCGGAAGCTATGAGCTCCAGGTTGTTCTGCTGGCGCAGCACTTCGCCTTTTATCGATGCGTAAAGCTGGGGATCGCTCTTCTTTATCTCTTCGTACATGGCAATAATCTCCTTTTGAGGAGGGGACAGTCCCCTTCTACCGCCCGCCTGCGGCGGGCCGGTAAAGGGGACAGTCCCCGGCGCTTTCTGCTATTCTACTTCTTTTCGGCCAGTTTGTTAAACACGGCTTCTACCGCCCTTTTTATCAGCCGGAAAGCCTCGAAATAAAAGATGTCTTCCCGGCCGTAAGGGTCGGCCACGTCGGCGTTCCCGAACCCGGCGTACTCCAGCAGGGTATGGGTCTTGCCCTTCGCCGCGGGGAGCAGCTCCAGCACCCCGGCCTTCTGGGCGCGGGTCATGGTCAGCACCAGGTCCGCCTCTTTGAGCAGGTCCGCCGTGGTGGCCGCCGGGACGTGCTTGACCGCCGGTATCCCGTCTTTTTTAAACAGCGCCTTTATGGCCTCGGGCATCGGGGTTTCTTTGTCCGCCTCCAGGCCGCTGGAGCCTATCTTATAGTCCAGTTTCCGGTCGGCGGCCAGCTTGGCCGCGTAATAATGCGCCATCACGCTCCTGCAGGTATTGCCGGTGCAGACGAACATTATGGTCATAGGGGGAGGGTTTAAGGGGTTAAGGGTAAAAGCCTGAGAATTCATCCTGTGGATATGAAATTCCCGGGCGGCTGTTACATTATAAAGCCGTCTTCGCCGGCGGCCGGTCCGACCGCGGGCTCGTTTTCAGCCTGCTCCCGCCGTTCCTGCGGCTCCGGCTCTTCCTGCGCCTCAGGCGGGCGGAGCAGCACGGTGATCTCGCCGCGCACCTCTTTGGCCGCTTCGAGCTTCCTGAGGACTTCCTGCGCCGTGCCCTTCAGCCATTCCTCGTGCATCTTGGTCAGCTCGCGGACCACGACGGTGGCGGTGCCCGGGCCGAACTCGGCGGACACCAGCTCAAGGAATTTCTTTATCCTGTAAGGGGATTCGTAAAGTATCACGGTCTTTTCCAGCGTGAAAGCCGCTTTAAGCGCCTTGACCACCTTCCCCCGGGAACGCGGCAGGAAGCCCAGGAACACGAACGAATCGGCCGGGAAGCCGGAGCCCGCGGCGGCGGTTATGACGGCCGAGGGGCCGGGCAGCGTATCCACTGGCAGGCCTTCCGCCCGGGCCAGGGCCACCAGCCGGCGGCCGGGGTCGGAGATGCACGGCGTGCCGCCGTCCGAGACCAGCGCGACCTTCTTGCCGAGCCTTAAGAAGCCGGCGGCCTCGCCCAGCGAGCGCTCGCTGTGCTCGTTGTACCTGATAAGCTTTTTGCTTATGCCGTAATGCGACATAAGCTTGATGGTCCGGCGGGTATCCTCGCAGAGAACGAGGTCGGCGTCGCGCAGCGCCGCCAGCGCGCGGGCCGTCATGTCGTCAAGATTGCCCAGCGGGGTGGGGACGATGGTAAGCATAAAAGTTACGGGTTGGAAGCCGGGAGTCAGGCGGCCGGGGTGTCCTGCCATTCCCGGCGCTCGAGCTTGAGGAAAGCCTCCACCACCTGCGGATCGAACTGCTTGCCGGCGCCCTTTTCAAGCTCGGAGATGCCGATCTCCCTTGAAAGGGCTTTCCTGTACGGCCTGTCCGACATCATGGCGTCCCAGGCGTCTATGGTGGCCACTATCCTGGCGCCCAGCGGTATCTCTTCGCCCCTGAGGCCTTCGGGATAGCCCATGCCGTTGAACCATTCCTGGTGGCAGAGCACCATCTGCGCCACCGGGCCGAGGAAATGGATTGGGGCGAGTATCTGGTAGCCGATGGCCGGGTGCTTCTTTATCTCGTCGTACTCGTCGGCGGTAAGGCGGCCCGGCTTGGACAGGATGGCCCCGTCTATGCCGATCTTGCCTATGTCGTGCAGCAGCGCCGCGTACTCGACGTATTTTATCATCTGCGCCGGCATGTGCAGCTCTTCGGCCAGCGCCCGCGCTTTGGCGCGCGCGCGGCCGGCGTGGTCGCCCGTATAGGCGTCCTTGGCGTCTATCACGCGCGCCAGGGTCTGCACCATCTCCAGGTAGAAATTCTCTATGCTCTCGTAAAGCTTTATGTTCTCCAGCGTTATGGCGGCTTCGCCGGCCAGCAGGGTAAGGAACTTGAGGTCGTAATCGGTGAAGGATTCCTTCTCCCGGGACAGGTGCAGGTTCAGCACGCCGAAGGGCTTGTCCTTCACCTTCAGCGGAATGGCTATGAACGGCTCTTTCTGCTCTTCGCTGCCTATAAAATCCTTGTACTGGGTGTTATGCTCGGGGTCGGTCACGAAGATGGTCTCGCCGGTCTGGAAGGCGCGGCCCGCTATGCCCTGGCCCGGCTTGATATGGGTGTTCTCTATGACTTCTTTGGAGACGTTCTTCGCCGCGGAGATCTTGAGCTCCCTGAGCTCTTCGTTATAGACCATCAGCGAGCCGCGCGGGGAGCGGATGAGCTCGCAGGCGCTTTCCACCACGGTCTGGTAGAAATCCTCTTTCTTTATGTCGCCGGCGTTGATCACGCCTATCTCGTGGATGGTCAGCAGGCTGGTAAGCAGCTCGTCGAACTTGTTCCAGGTGGTCTTGAGGGAGGTGGTCCTGTCTTCCGGCCCGGAGGCCGGCTTCTCCAGCTTCATCGCGTAGATCTGCTTGAGCAGGAACCCTATGGCCGCCAGCAGCAGGGCGATGATGATGGCGAGGATATAGGTCGTCATTACATTATAAAGAGTAGCAAAATTCTTTCCCGCCGGGCAACCGGGCCCCGGCGGGTTTGTCATCGGTTAACATAAATGAATATAATTATCGGTATGACGACTGCAAAGATGCCTTTGGTAGTGCTGGGCGCCGCCGGTAAAATGGGCGCCAAGGTGGTGGCGCGCATTAAAAGCTCTCCGGACTGCGCGCTCGCCGGCGCCTTCGACACGGCCTCCGCCCCGGGCGTGCTGCCGCCGTCCCGGCTGAAGCCGGCGCTTAAAAAGGCCCGCGCGGCCATAGAATTCGCCGGGCCCGAGGCCGCCGCCTCCTACGCCGGCATCTGCGCGGTGCTCGGCAGGCCCATTGTTATAGGGTCCACCGGCTTCAGCGCGGAGCAGATGAAAGTCGTCAAGGCCGCCTCCAAGGCCGTTCCCGTATTCCTTTCGCCCAATATGAGCCCGGCGGTCAACCTGACCTTCGCCGTGGCGAAACTCATGGCCGCCAAGCTGGGCCCGGCCTTCGACATACACATAAGCGAGACGCACCACAAGTTCAAGAAAGACGCGCCCTCCGGCACGGCGCTTAAATACCTGGCGCACATTAAAGAGGCCTATTCGGGATCCGTGTCAGTGACCAGCGCCCGGGCCGGCGACATAATAGGGGAGCACTCGGTACTTTTCGCCGGGCCGCACGAACGGGTGGAGCTGGTGCACCGGGCGCATTCCCGGGACGTGTTCGCGGAGGGCGCGGTTAAAGCAGCGCTGTGGCTGGCCGGCCAAAAGCCCGGGCTTTACGATTACTTCGACCTGCTGGGGCTCAACAGCCTCGTGGAGCGCCTGTGAAAAAACCGGTATTGAGCAAAACGCTGGACGCTTTCCCGCCCTACCTGTTCAAGGACCTGGACGCGAAAAAGCGCGAAGAGATAGCGAAAGGCCGGGATGTCATTTCCCTGGCGATCGGCGACCCGGACCTGCCCACCCCCGCCTCCGTGGCGCGGTTCGCCGCCAGAGCGGTGCTTAAACCGGCCAACCACTGCTATCCCGAAGGGCGCGGCTCGGCCGCCCTCAGGCAGGCCATAGCCGCCTGGCATAAAAAGCGGCACGGCATAAAGCTGGACCCCGCTACCGAAATTACGGCGCTGATCGGCTCCAAAGAGGGCCTGGCGCATCTGCCTTTCGTGCTGGTGAACCGCGGGGAGACGATAGTGATACCGGACCCCGGGTACCCGCCCTATAAAACGGGGGCCATACTGGCGGGCGCGAAAATAGCGCGCCTGCCCTTGAGCGAGAAGGCCGGCTTCCTGCCGGATCTCGACGCGGCCGCAAAGCTGCTGGCCGGCGCCAAGCTCCTATTCCTCAATTACCCGAACAACCCGACCGCCGCCGTCGCGAACCTCGGCTTCTACGCCAAGGCCGTGGCCGCCGCAAAAAAACACGGCTTCTGGATAGCGCAGGACGCGGCGTACTCCGAGATCTTCTTCGGCAGGCCCAGCCCCAGCATCATGCAGGTGCCGGGCGCCAAAGACGTGGCCGTGGAATTCTATTCCCTCTCCAAGACCTACTGCATGACCGGGTGGCGGCTGGCCTGGGCGATAGGCAACGCCGGGGCCATAAGCGCGCTGGCGAAGCTGAAGGACAACATCGACTCGGGGCAGTTCAGCGCCATACAGGAGACCGCCGTTTTCTGCCTGAAAGAGCACGGCCGCCTGGTGCCGCCCACCTGCAGGACATTCAGGGCGCGCGCGGACGTGTTCATAGCTGCCCTGGAAAAAGCCGGCTGGCGGGTGTTCCGGCCGGGCGCGACCTTCTTCGTCTGGGCAAGGCCGCCGGCCGCGGTAAAGTCCCTGGACTGCGTTTACAGGATGCTTGCGGAGGCGGCCGTGCTGGCCACCCCCGGCTCGGGCTTCGGCCCCTCGGGCGAAGGCTACGTGCGGTTCTCGCTGACCGCGCCGGACGCGCGGATAAAGGAAGCGGCGGCGAGGATCGCAAGGATGAACTGGTAAAGATATGACCCCCATAGAAACGCTGCACTGGTTCCTGCTCTCGGTCCTGGCGCTCGCGGCGCTGGCCTCGCTGGTCGCCTATTTTAAAAGCTTCGATATCACCCAGCCGCCGAAGCGGCGCACGACCGTGGCCCACCAGCCGGACCAGTTCGGCCTGATCTACGAGGTGGTGGATTTTTCCACGGCCGACGGCCTGCAGCTCAAGGGCTGGTTCATACCCGCGGAGGGCGGCGAGTCCGAAAAGACCCTCATACTCTGCCACGGCTGGGGCTCCAACCGCGGCGACCTGATGCGGGACACGCATTTCCTGGCCGCGCGCGGCTTCAACCTATTCTACTTCGATTTCAGGGGCTCCGGCGAGAGCGGCGGCTCGCTTTCCAGCGTGGGCTACCTGGAGACGCGCGACTTCGACGCGGCCTACGAATTCCTCAGGCACACCCGCCCGCAGGCCTGCGAGAGCGTCGGCGTCTTCGGCACCTCCATGGGCGGCTCGGTGGCCATCTTCGCGGCGGCCAAGTACCCGGAGCTCAAATGCCTGCTTTCGGAGAACACCTTCCTTTCCTACCGGCGCGTGGTCTCCAACTTCAGCTGGCTGCGCATGCGGGTGCCCTACTGGCCTTTCGTGCCGCTCACGCTGTTCTTCGCCAAGATGCGCCTGGGCGCCGATCCCGAGCCGTTCAGCCCGGTGCACAACATTGCCGGGGTCAAGGTGCCGGCGCTGTTCATCAACGGCGACCACGACGACCTGGTACCGCTCCCCGACGCGGAGAAGCTCTTCGGCCTGTGCCGCTCGGAGAAGAAGCAGATGTGGACGCTCACCGGCTCCACCCACGGCAAGTGCGCCGAGGTGGGCGGCGAGGTCTACAAGGACCGGGTCTCCAAGTTCTTCCTCGAGAACATGTAGGTTTCCAGCATTGGGGACAGACCTTGATAAGTAAATACTGAGACACTATTTTTACTGTTCGCGCCTTGTGGTGCGCCGACACTGAAGGACCTGGGTCAAGGTCTGTCCCCGCTGCTTATTTCTCATTGCATTCTCCGACGATATAATGTAGAATTTTCATTGTGCGGTAGTAGTCGCCAGCCAAACGGCTCCGTCGTGGAACGCGACGACAGCGAAAGATTACCGCGGTGAAGTTCATTCTCAGGAGGGTTAAACTACCATGGGTGAAAAAGTTCAGAAATGCGGCGTGAAACGGCAGGACGGCTTCCTCTATTACATAGACAAAGCCGGTGATGTCTCCCGGGCCAAGATGGCGCGCGGCGGCAAGAAAGGCGGGAAGGCAGAGAAAGTGCAGAAGGTCGGCGTGAAGAAAGAAGCCGGCTACCTGTATTACCTCGACAAGGCCGGCGACGTCGCGAAGGCGAAGATGGTCAACGCCAAGAAAAAGAAGAAATAATAATTCTTCTCTTACAACCCAAAACCGCCTCCCCGGATAACGGGGGGGCGGTTTTTTTACGGCAGGGGTTTTTTGTAGCATATAGCTTATGCTCCTGCTAGAAGGGAAGACGCTTTCCGCCAAGATCCTGGCCGACCTGCCCGGGCGCGCCGCCGCCGTCACGGCGGGCCGGCCGCCTTCCCTCGCGGTGATAAACTATTACGCCGATTCGCCCTCCGCGGTCTATGTCAAAAGGAAGCTGGCGGCCTGCGAAAAGATCGGCGTCAGCGCGCGGCTCATCGCGCCCGAAGCCGGCGCCGGCCTGGACGGGTTCCTGGAACTGCTGAAAGGGCTCGCGGCGGACCGGGCCGTGGACGCCGTGATGATAGAGCGCCCGCTGCCGGACGGCTTCGAGCTCCCCGCGATGTGGGACGCCATCCCGGCGGAGAAGGACGTGGACGCGCTGTCCTCCGTCAATATGGGGCGCCTGTTCATCTCAAAGACCATGGCCGACATAGAGCGCGCGGGGTTCTTCGTGCCCTGCACCGCGCTGGCCGTGATAAAGCTGCTGGAATTTCACGACATACCCGTGAAGGGCAAAAAGATAGCCGTGGCGGGCCGCTCGGCGGTGGTGGGCAAGCCGCTGGCGCACATGCTGACGGCCCTTAACGCCACCGTGACGCTGTGCCACACCGGCACGCCGGACATCTCCGCCGTGTTCAAGGGCTCGGACATCGTGGTGAGCGCCGCCGGCAAGGCGCGCTGGCTTAAGCCGGAAATGCTCTCACCCGGCGCCACGGTGATAGACGTGGGCACCAATTTCGACGAGGCCGGGAAGATGTGCGGCGACGCGGATTTCGAACTGGTGAAGGGAACGGCCGCGGCCCTGACGCCGGTGCCGGGCGGGGTGGGGCCGGTGACGCTGGCCTGCCTGCTGGAAGCGGCCGTCAAGGCGGCCGAACGGAACGCCGGCCTGCCATAAACAGGGGTCTAAAGCCCCTTGACCGGCGCGGATAAAGGACGTAGGATATAATATGTCTATGAAAAGAACGTTCTGCCTGCTTACGATGATCTTTTTCGCGGCGTCCGGCGCCGCCGTGTACGCCCAGGACCTGGAATTGCCCGAGGTGAGCGGCGAAACCGTGGACAAGGCCGCCGGCGCGGTAAAAAAGAAGATGGCCGAAAAGACCTCTAAAAAGAAGCCGGGCGCCAAGGCGGCGAAAGACAAGGAAGACGACGCGTCCGCGAAGGACGCGGCGCCGGAAAAACCCGCGCCCAAGAAGGCGGCCAAGAAGAAGAAAAAGAAGGCTGCGCCGGTTTCCGAATACAAGTTCAAGCAGGAAGAGGACGTCCAGACCTACAAGTTCGACAAGCGGGCCAACCCGATAATCAAAGAAGCGAAGCCCAAGAAAAAAGCGGTCAAGAAGCAGGCCCCGAAAGAGGAAACCCCGCCGGAAGACCTGGTCCCGATGGACGGGCCGCCGATACCGCAGAAGAAGCTGCCCTCGCAGCCGCCGCCGGAAGATTTCGTGGATTAAGGAAAAACATATGGCCGACCTGCTGGTCAAACTATACGGCCTGCCCGAGAGCGGCAGGCTCTGTTCCGAACTGGCCGGGAAAGGGATAGAGATCAAGCGCGCCATCGGCCCGGAGAAGCACGCGGTGACGGCGTGGGTGCTGGCCAATTTTTCGCGGGCCTGGGCCAGCGAGGCGGATGTGGCGTTCTCGCAGAACCCGCCGTCCATTTTCGTGGCGGTGAAGGACAAGGCGGTCATCGGTTTCGCCTGCTACGATTCTACTGCGAAGGGGTTTTTCGGCCCGATCGGGGTGGACCAGAATGTGCGGGCGGGCGGGCTGGGGAAGGCGCTGCTGATCAGGACGCTGGAGGCGATGCGCGAGGCGGGCTACGGCTACGCGGTGATAGGCTGGGCCGGGCCGGTGGATTTCTTCAAGAAGATAGTGGGCGCCGTGGTCATAGAAGGCTCCGAACCGGGCGTTTATAAAAATCTCATAAAATAGGAGTTCGCGGGCGTCGGAGGATTTGGCGACTCAGGCACGGCTCGCCACACCGTGGCTCGCC
>CAZJUL010000003.1:27660-32104 GCA_964549095.1 uncultured Elusimicrobiaceae bacterium | reverse complement strand
GGGACGAGTTCCTGTCGCGCGTGCGCCCGGAGCACGCTTTTATTTCGGTCGGCCCCGGCAACACCTACGGCCATCCCCACAAAGAGGCGCTGGACCGCCTTAAAAAGGCCGGCTCCAAGGTCTATATGACCAACGGCAACGGCACGCAGTCGTTCCTGATACCCGCCAGCGGCAAGAACGGCGCGTTCCCGGTGAAACCGATAATTAACGGACAGGAAGACGCAATGACGGCTGAAGCGGCGCCTGAGCCGAAATACGAGCCCGTGGCCCTGACCTGGGATCCGTCCGCGCTGGAAGTAAGCTCTGAAGCGCTGGACCAGCTCAGCGTCGGGTTCGCGGACTGAGCGGCCGCGGCGGCGCACCCATAAGGCCCCGCCGGGGAACACCGGCGGGGCTTTTTATTGTCAGCGCCCCCGGGGCTTCCGGGCCCGGCCCGGGGCCGAAAAGTCGCCTGCCGCCTGCCCCAAAGTCTTTGACGATTCCACCCATAGTCATATATACTTATATGTAACTGCCGCGGAGAGGTCCGGCAGCGGACCCGGGGTCCGCGGGCCCGGCACGGCGGCACGGGGGAAAAGCGCGTATGGCGGACGATAAGGAACAGGAAAAAGACGGGGCGCAGAGCATAGACGTAGACAGGATCATTGAAGAGCGCGAACGCCTGGATAAGCTCTTCAAGGACAACTTTACCC
Source organism: uncultured Elusimicrobiaceae bacterium (assembly GCA_964549095.1). Classification (GTDB taxonomy): domain Bacteria; phylum Elusimicrobiota; class Elusimicrobia; order Elusimicrobiales; family UBA9959; genus JAHJSU01. The sequence goes on along the minus strand of CAZJUL010000003.1, from coordinate 31,412 downwards.
GCAACATCACCGTGGTCTTCACCGACCTGAAAGGCTCCACCTCTCTGGCCGAGACCCACGGCGACTTCGCCACGCGCACCATCATCAAGCGCCATAACGACATAGTCCTGCCGGCCATCAAGAAGCACAACGGCAACCTGGTCAAGACCATGGGCGACGGCACCATGTCCTATTTCGAGCATGCGCAGGACGCCCTGCGCGCCATGTGCGAGATACAGAAGGGCATGGAAGCCTTCAACATGGAGAAGCATTTCCCGATCCCCGTGCTGATGCGCATCGGCATCCACGCCGGCCGCGGTATCGTGGAGAAGAACGACATCTTCGGCGACATAGTGAACGTCGCGTCCCGCATAGAGGGCCAGGCCAGCCCCGGCGAGATCTATATTTCGGAAGAGGCCTACAATTCCCTGGCCGACAAGGGAGAGATCCACTGCAGCTTCGCTAAAGAGGCCGTGCTGAAGGGCAAGAAGGAGCCGATGCGGCTCTACAAGGCCTACTGGAACCCGACCGAGGCGGACCGGGAACTCACCGCGAAGCCCCGTGAACAGGGGGCCGCGGACAAGAAAAAGATGCCCGGGTACGCCAAGCTGGCCGTGGCCGTGCTGCTCGTCCTGCTGGCCGCCGCCGCATTCATGAGGCTGACCGGCGACTCCGGTTCCGAAGACGAGACGCGGTCCAAAGAGCTCAACGTGACGCTGCAGGACGGGACTAAATGAGCGACGCGGCACCCGGCGCGCCGGCCGCCGCCGTCGGCGCGGCCGACAGGTTCGAAAATCTTTTGCTGGACCACCCCCTTATCCTGAATGGCCTGCTTTACGGCCTGCTCGGCCTGGCCGCCTTCTTCTATATCCACTTTTCAAAGATCCACCTCGCCCTGGCCACCCAGTTCGGCGTGGGCTGGGGCCTCATCGCCCTGCTGCTGGTGCTCCGCCGGTTCACGCGCGTGCAGAAGCCGCCGCTGCGGATAATCTTCGTGCTGCTGTGCGGCTTCCTGACGCTGCGCTACGCCATCTGGCGCACCATGGAGACGCTGGTCTACACCGGCCCGCTGGATTTCGTCGGGATGATCCTGCTCTACCTCGCCGAGATGTACGCCATCGCCATCCACACGATGGGCATTTTCACCAATATCTGGCCCCTTGAGAACAAGATAATGCCCCTGCCTGAGGATGTCGCCCTCTACCCTTCGGTCGACATCTTCATCCCGACCTACAACGAGCCCATGGATATAGTGCGCACTACGGCGCAGGCCGCCCTGCAGATAGACTATCCCAAGGACAAGCTGCATATCTTCATCCTGGACGACGGCTCCAGCGCCGCCAAGCGGAACGACGCGAAAGGGGGAAAGGAGGCCTGGGAGAGATACTACGCCTTCAAAGCGCTGGCCGAAGAGCTCGGCGTCGGCTATATCACGCGGCCCAAGAACCTGAAGGCCAAAGCAGGCAACCTGAACCACGCCCTGTCGCACACCAGCTCCGACCTGGTGCTGGTGCTGGACTGCGACCACGTGCCCGTAAAGGACATCCTGAAGAATATCGCCGGCTGGTTCGTGAAGGACGAGAAGGTCGCTTTCGTGCAGACGCCGCACTTCTTCATCAACCCGAACCCGATAGAAAAGAACATGGCCATCTTCAAGGAGGCCCCCAGCGAGAACGACATGTTCTACCGCGGCATACACCCGGGCCTGGACATGTGGAACTCCAGCTATTTCTGCGGCTCGGCCGCGGTGCTCAGGCGCAAGCACCTGGAGGAGATAGGCGGCATCTGCGGCGAGACCATCACCGAGGACTGCGAAACGGCCATCTCGCTGCACCAGCGGGGCTACAAGAGCGTCTATATCCCGCGCCCGATGGTCTGCGGCCTTTCGCCCGAGACCTTCGACGCGCTGATAACGCAGAAGAGCCGGTGGGCGCAGGGGATGGTGCAGATCTTCCTGCTGAACAACCCGCTGATGGCGAAGGGCCTCAAGTTCTACCAGAAGCTCTGCTACTTCAACAGCTGCTTCTACTGGTTCTTCGGCCTGTCGCGGGTGATCTTCTACACCGCGCCGACCGCCTTCCTGCTGCTGAACCTCAAGGTCTACTTCGCCTCCGTGCCGGAAGTGCTGGCCTTCGCCATACCGCACGTGCTGGGTTCCGTCATCCTGACCGGCTTCCTGTACGGCAAGTTCCGGTGGCCCTTCTTCTCCGAATTCTTCGAGGGCATCCAGTCGCTGTTCCTGATACCGGTCATCTTCTCCGTCTTCCTGAACCCCCGCAAGCCCTCCTTCAAGGTAACGCCCAAGGGTAAAAGCCTGGAAAGCGACTTCGTCAGCGGGTTCGCCGTGCCCTTCCTGCTGCTGACGCTGGTGCACATAATCGCCATACCGGCGGCCATCTACAAACTGGTCCAGTACCCGGTCTACCGCGACATCACCGTGATAACGCTGGTCTGGTGCGTCGCCAACCTGGTGCTGGCCATGGCGTCCTTCGGCGCCTTCCTGGAGCGCAAGCAGGTGCGCCGCTACCACAGGATGTGGACGGAGGGAAAGGCGATGGTCTTCCTGCCGCGCCTGGGCGTGAAGGTAGAGGCGAAGATGGACGACATCTCTCTTTCGGGCATCGGCCTGGTCCTGGAGCTGCCCGTGCAGCCGCTGCCCATGGAGTACCTGGTGCTGGAGACGCGCAACAGCTTCGGCAAGAAGTTCCGGGTAGAGGCGCGCGTCCAGCGCTTCTCGCAGGAGGGCGACAAGTTCGTCTGCGGCTGCGAGTTCCTGGAGAAGGACGCGAAGCGGCGCGCGGAGACGGTGGAGTTCGTATTCGGCGACAGCCAGAAATGGGCCGACTTCTGGCAGCAGAAAACGCGGCCCGCCAACACTTTGTGGATAGTTTATTTCCTGCTGAGGTCCAGCGTGCGGGGCTTCAGGATCCTCCTCCAGACCCTGCACAGGTTCGTCATCCTCCCCGCGCCCGGCCGCGCCCTGAAGACCCTGCGCGCCTTCGCCGCCGGCGCCCGGCGGCTGGCGGCCGGCTCCGGGGCCCGGTAATATGGCGGTAAAAAGATACCGGCTGGTCACCAAGGGCGACTTCGACGGGATGGTGAGCGGCGTGCTGCTGAAGCACCGCCGGCTCATCGCCAAGGCGGCCGCCTTCGTCCACCCGAGGGAGATAGAGAGCGGCCGGTTCGCTATCACCGGGGACGACGTCACCGCGGGCCTGCCTTACAGGGAAAGCGCGCACCTCGCCTTCGACCATTACCGCCCGGCCGGCCTGCCGGCCTCCGTCCAGAACCTGGTGACGGACCACGGCGCCCATTCCGCGTCCCGCGTTATTTTCGGCCACTTCGGCGCCGACAGTTTCTTCGGCACCCACGCCGAGATGGTGGAGGCCGTGGACAGGCACAACAGCGCCGTGATAACTTCCGACGATATCCTTTACCCTTCGGGCTGGACCCTGCTGGGCTTCCTGATAGACAACCGCACCGGCCTGCAGGATTACGGCGAACACCGCCTCACGCACGACGAGCTGATGAACCACCTCATCAGCGAGGCCGGCACCCGCTCCGTTTGGGAGATCCTGGACCTGCCGGACGTGGAAGAAAGGCTGAACCTGTACTTCGCCTGCGTGGAGGACTGCAAGAGCCAGATCCTGCGGCGCTCCTCGGTCCACGCCAACCTGGTGGTGACGGACATCCGCGGGGAAAAGACCGTTTACCCGGGCAACAAGTTCCTCACCTACGCCCTGTTCCCCGAATGCGACGTTTCCCTGCACGTG
>CAZJUL010000003.1:20597-27650 GCA_964549095.1 uncultured Elusimicrobiaceae bacterium | reverse complement strand
TCTTCTCCGCCGGCAAGTCCGTCCTGGACCGGAACTGCACGCTGGACATCGGCGCCATAATGAAAAAGTTCGGGGGGGGAGGCCATTCCGGGGCCGGCGCCTGCCGGGTGGAAGGATCCCTTGCCGAAGAAACGCTTTCCCGCCTGATAAAAGAATTGAAATACGGGCCCGTCAAGAACCTGCTGATGGGTTATTTTAATTATTATTAAGTAAACATTTCGTTAATACCGTTAATCCATAATATCCGTAACCATCGGACAGCTCATAGCGCGAATTAAGGATGACCGGTATAATGAGAAACCGCGCGGTATCCGCCGTTTTAGCCTGCGTAGTCCTGCCTTTATTGGCGGGGCTGTCGTGCGCCGAAACCCTGAAGATGCCGCTTTACAAGTTCACCTCCGCCCGGCGGATGGACCTGAAGTGCGTCTCCTCCGAGTACGGCATCGCCATACCTATCCCCGAAAGGTGGAACGTGAAGAAGGCCGTGCTTTCCTTCGGCTACGCCAATTCCACGGCCCTGCTGCCCGGCACCTCGCGCATGGTGGTGCGGCTCAACGGCGACCCCGTCAGGCAGATCAACCTGAACCCCGACGCCCCCGAAGGCTTTGTAAGGGCGGACCTCCCGGCCCGGCTGTTCAGGGCCGGCTACAACGACCTGGTCTTCTCCGTCCAGCAGCATTACAGCACCGGCTGCGAATATCCGTGCCAGCCGGAGCTCTGGACCACGCTGCGGCTGGGCGACGACGACGCGATGGTGGAGCTGGAGTACGAGCTGAAGAAAGTGCCCCTGAAGCTGTCCGCCGCGGTGAACTACCTCTTCGACCCCAAGCTGAACCCGCGCGGGGAGATAAACATCATCATCCCCGACAGGACCGCGGAGACGATCGGCCTGGCCAGCATAATCGCTTCGGGCATAGCCAGGAAATTCGACTACAGGCCCGTGGTCTTTTCCGTTTCCACCGCCGTCGCGCCCGGGTACGATAACATCCTGATAGGGGACCGGGCCTTCGCGGACAATTTCTTCGACGCCTCCGGGATGAAGGGCCCGCTTGTGAAGATACTGCCGCTGCCGGCCGCCGGCGGGACCGAAGATCCCGCGCACGCGCTGGTGGCTGTTTCCGGCCTGAACAGGGACCACCTCAAGCTGGCCGCCGAAACCTTCGCCGTGATGTCCGCGCCTTTCCCCGAGACGGACGAGATGACCGTGACCGGGCTGAAAATGCCGGATATACCGCTCTACGGCGGCAAGGGCGTAATCAGGGCCGATACGAAATACACTTTCAAAGCCCTCAACTTCCCCAGCCGCACCTTCACCGGCCTGAACCCCAGCCCCGCCGAGATCTCGTTCCGCCTGCCGGCTGACTTCCTGATAAAGCAGAACCTTTACGCCGAGCTGTCGCTGCATTATTCCTACGGCGCGGCCCACCGGGGCGACTCGGTGCTGAATATTTCCCTCAACGGCAAGCTGCTGCGCGGCATCCACCTGAACGACGACCGCGGCGGCCTGGTGGAGGGCTACAAGATAGACATCCCCACGCACCTCTTCAAGCCGGGCGACAACTACCTCAGGTTCGAGCCGGTGCTGACCCCGCTCATCGGCAAGAACTGCGAATACCTGCAGGTGCAGAACCTCTTCATCACCATAATGGACGTCTCCACCATCAAGTTCCCGCCCATGCCGCATTACGTGGACATGCCGCGGATGGAGCTGTTCATGCTGAACGGCTTCCCTGTCACCCGCTGGCCGGACGGCCACGGCGCCAAGATCTACCTGACCAATACCGACGTGGAGACCATCGAAACCGCGCTGAACCTGGTGGGCATGATCACGCAGAAGAACGGCCACCCGCTGCTGGAGATCGAGTACACCACCAAGCCGCCCGTAAAGGACAAGAGCGAGCTCATCGTTATCGGCGACATCGCCACCATGCCGCAGAACCTGAAGGAGCTGGCCCCGCTGGCCCTGACGAAGGAGATGGCTTTCCCGTACCCGGTGGTCCACGGCTGGACCGAGGATTCCAGCTTCGCCTTCAGCCGGCAGATCAGCGGGCTCAGCCCGGGCAGGGGCGCGCTGATGGAGTTCCAGTCGCCGTACGCGGGCGGGCGCACCGTGCTGCTGCTCACCGCCTGCTCGTCGCGTGAACTCCTGTCCCTGTCGCTGGCCCTGCTGGACCCCGGCGTGCAGGCCAATATAAAGGGCGACCTGGTGCTGATAGACCTGGACGAGCCGGACAAGAATATTTTCGCGGTGGATATCGGCAAGAAGTATTTCGCCGGCAAAGCCGGGCTTATTTCCCGCATGGACGTCTTCCTTTTCGCCAATCCCTGGGCCTACTATACCGCGCTGGGCCTGGTCATAATCCTCCTCGGCCTCCTGGTCTTCTATTTCCTGAACAAGTACAGGAAAAAAAGAATAAAAGGTGTATAATTTAGTTAATGAAGCGAGCGAATATCCTATCGCCGGCTTTCGTCGTTTTGCTGTCGGCGGTCCCCGTCCTTTTCCCGGTTCCGGCCTCGGCCTGGCGGCCCGGCTTTCCCGGCGCCGTCTGGGGCAGCCTCTCGCGCGGCTTTGACGACACCGAAGGCACCGGCGTGCAGGGGTGGGCCAGGCAGGGCGTGCGCTGGGCCGGCTCTCCGGGGGGCCTGAGCCTAAACACCTACGCGGTCTACAACTGGCGCGTCCGCACCCTTAATAAGGAATACTTTAATATCAGCGGGCCCTCCCTGCTGGCCGCGCTGGAAAAGGGCTCTTACTCCGCCGGCGCGGAATTCGCCTGGCTCCGCTATCCCGAACTACCCCTGAACACCAGGAACTACTCGCTATTTGCGGGCTGGTTCGTCTCACGCGATATCTCTAAATGGACCGGCCTGCCGTCCTTCGGCGCCAATATCCCCATCGCCCTGCCTTTCGCCGCCTGGGGCAAGCTGACCTACGACCTGCAGGGCGAAGAAGGTTCCGGCTCGCAGGGCTGGGCCAGGCAGGGCGTGGACTGGCTGGCGCTGGGCCGCGGCTGGAAATTCAACACCTACGCCGCCTATAACTGGCGCCTGCGCTCCAAGAACAAGCAGTATTACAATGTCTTCGGCCCGTCGCTGGGCGCGGTCTTCAAAGGCAGGTATTTCGACGTCGGCGCGGAATATTGCTGGCAGCGGTTCCCGGAGCTGGGGCGCTCGGCCAGGACCTTCAACGTCAGCCTGGGCTGGTATTTCAGCTGGGACCTTGGGAAAAAGTGAAACGCGCTATCCTCTTCCTCTTCGGTTTCCTGCTGGCCGTCGCCGGTTACCTGGCGGTGGCCGTATTCCTGTTCAAAGTGCCGCCTTCGCCGCCGCTCCCGGCCGGCGCCGCGCTTGTCGCCCCTTCCGTCCTTCTGGAGCCGGCCGCTTTTCTTTCCGCCGGACGCGGCGCCGCTGTCGTCCGGAAAGTGCTTAACTCCCGCCTGCCTTTCACCCGCGCCGTGCGCGTCAGTTCATATTCGCGGCCTCCGCAGTCTTACGATATACAATTGCGCGCGCCCACTACCGGCCCCGTGAAGGCTGGCGACCTGCTGGTGGCCAGGTTCTTTCTCAGGAAGCCGCTCTTTCCCCGGACGAAGGCGCGGGTGGATTTCGTATTCGAACAGGCCGGGGGGGACTATAAAAAATCCATAGTCCTGCCGTTGGAGCCCGGTCCGCGCTGGCGCCGGGTGGATGTGCCGTTCCGGTCCGCCGGCGATTACCCGGCCGGCGGCGCGCAGGCAGCGTTCCGCGCCGGCTTCGGCCCGCAGGCGGTGGACATCGGCGGCTTCGAGCTGGTGAATTATGGACGGGCGCCCGGACGGGTCCCGCTGACCGCTTTCGGTCTCTACGAGGGCCGGGAAGCCGGCGCCCCCTGGCGGGCGGAAGCTGAACAGCGCATAGAAAAATTCAGGAAAGCCTCCATCGCCGTCACCGTGCTGAACCCGGACGGCACGCCGGCGCCCGGCGCGGCGGTTGAAATAAAACAGCTTAAGCACGCTTTCTCTTTCGGCTGCGCGGTCAATTCCAAGGTGCTTTTCGACAAGGGTCCGGAAGGGGACAAGCGCCGCTATAAAGAGACCTTTTTGAAGCTCTTCAATTCGGCCACCATAGAGAACGGGCTCAAATGGCCTTTCTGGGAAGGCGATCAGAAGCGCTGGGCCGATAGAACGGCGGCCTGGCTGGCCGCGAACGGCGTAAAACTGCGCGGCCATACGCTTATCTGGCCCGGCTGGGAACATCTGCCGGTTTCCGCTGGGAAGCTCAGGAAAAACCAGGAAAAACTGCGCGCGGCCGTGCGCCGGCATATCACGGAGGAAGCCTCATATTACCGCGGCAAAGCCGCCGATTGGGACGTGCTGAACGAGCCCGTCGGCCATCCCGAGGTCCTGGCCCTGCTCGGACAAGGCGAAGCGGCGGAATGGTTCCGCCTCGCGCGCGCCGCCGACCCGTCCGCCCGGCTTTTTGTGAACGACTACGGAGTACTGGACGATTTCGGGGCCAACTCCGGGCAGCAGGACGGGTACGAGGCCTTTATCCGCTCCCTGCTGGACGAAAAGGCCCCGCTGGACGGGATCGGTCTGCAGTCCCATTTCAAATGGGACCTGACGCCGCCCGCGCGCCTGCTGACCGTGCTGGACCGCTTTCAAGGCCTCGGCAAACCCCTGCTCGCCACGGAATTCGACATTGACATTACCGACGAGGAGCTGCAGGCCGATTACCTGCGCGATTTTATGACCGCCCTTTTCAGCCACCCGGCCGTGGAGGGAATTACCCTCTGGGGCTTCTGGGAAGGCGTGCATTCAGAACCGGCCCCGGCGCTTTACCGCAAAGACTGGTCCAAAAAGCCGGCCGCCGAAGTGCTGGAAGAACTGCTGCTGAAGAAGTGGCGCACGGCCGCCGGCGGAGCCGCGGATAAGCGCGGGAAATTCGGCGCGCGCGGTTTCCTGGGCTCCTACGAGGTCCGGGTCTCTTTCGCCAACGGCGCAACGGCCGCGGCCGCCTTCGTCCTGCCCAAAGAAGGCGCCTCCGTTACCGTAAAACCCGGAAAGTAGCGGCTTCTTAAAATAATTTATCGGGGTCCGGCGGTTACTTCGGGGGGAGCAGTGACTTCAGCGCTGCGGGGTAATCCGTTTCCATCGCGTCCGCGCCCATCTCAATAACGCGCAGCATATCGTCCGGCGCCAGCACCGTGTACACCGAAACGAACATTCCGGCCGCGTGCGCGGCGTCTATGAATTCTTTCTTCAGCTGCCAGATGTCTATGTCAAAGCCCGCGTAGCCCTTCCGCTTCAGCGAATCAAAAAGCTCAGCCGTCGGTTTTTCCGGCGGGGAACCCTCCCAGATCAGTTTCGCGCCTGGGATATTCTTCGCGTAATCGGCCGCGGCGGCAAGGGTGTTCCCCTGCGAAAGCCAGACCGACTCCGGGCCGGCCCCGGCCTGCTTCATCGCCCGTTTTATCCGGTGCCCCATATCCAGGCCTTTAATGTCCAGGAACAGCACGCCCCGGCCTTTGGCCTCCTGCAGCGCCTCGGCCAGCGTGGGCACCCGTTCGCCGGCGAAGCGCGGGTCGAACCAGGAGCCCGCGTCCAGCGCCTTCAGCTCCCGCAGAGACTTCCCGGACACCGGCCCAGAGCCGTTGGTGGTGCGCCGGAGGTCCTCGTCGTGCATCAGCACCGGCACTCCGTCGAGAGAAAGCCGCACGTCCACCTCCACTATATCCGCCCCCGCGTCGAAGGCCAGCCGTATCCCGGCCAGCGTGTTCTCCGGGTTGTTGCCGGTATTGGCCCGGTGGGCTATCGCCAGCGCGCGCTTCTTCGCCGCCGGGGCCGCGGCCGGGGCCGGCGACGGTCCCGGTACATCCGCCCCGCGGCCGGACGGTCCGCCCAGCGCGGCCAGCTCGTCCGTGCCCATCACCCGGTCGGTGAACAGCAGGCTGGATATGAAGCCCCTGCCGGTCTGGCCGTTGTCGTCGGTAAAAAGGTGGAAGACCTTGTCCAGCGCCCAGCGGCAGCGCGAAGCGTTCCCGGGGGTGTAATGGCCGCCCGCGAAACGCCCGTCCACGAACTTGGTGAGCTGCCCGGTGCCGCCCGGACCCACGGCGCACTGCACGGCCCAGGCCAGGCGGTGCCAGGTCCCGGCGCTTACCGCGCCGTGGTAAAGCCCCGGCGTTCCAAGAGCCCCGTCAGCCCCGCCGGAGACGAACATATCAGCGTCGTCGTCGTTCGCGGACCCCGCCTGCTGAAGCGCCCTGGCGGATCTGCCGCCGCTATCCGGCAGCAGCAGGTCCATCACTACCGTGTAATTGGAGACCAGCCCGTCGCGCGCGTAAACGCCGTTAGGCGGGCTGTTGTGCTCGACGGTGTAGCCCTGCGCGGGTCCGGCGGCGGGAAAGGCCATCACGGCGGGGTCCAGTTTATTCACCGGCGGCAGGCCCAGCGCGCGCGCTTTCGCGAACACTGTCTCTTTGGGGCCCCAACCGGTGTTTTCGGCGTCGCGGTAGCTTAATATCGCGGTCCCGGTAGAGGCTGCCAGCGGGCCGCCCGGGCCGTTGAAATTCCAGACGGTCGGCCCCGACGGGGGGGAATAGAAATTGCGCGGCGCGCCTGCGCAGCCGCAGAGCCACAGGGCCAGCGCGGCCGCTATGATAGGGTTCCTGGACATCAACAATAGTGTATTAAGTTGGCGGCAGGAAAAACAATATTAGGCATTCCCCGCGGCCGGCTACTTCGCGGCCTTCCTGAAGTCCGCAGGAGAAGGAATGACCCCCGGCGGGACTTCCTCGCTCTTCGGGAGGCGTATCCACTTGCTGCTCTTCTGGCTGTAGATGTAGCCGTTGCCCAGGCGCATCACGGCCGAGTTCTCGTTCTCGGCCAGGAAATGCGTTACGGGTATTTCCGCCGCCACGTCTTCCGGCAGCCTCGCCTCAGCCGAGAAGGGATCGTTGCGTATGAACTCGGCCAACAGCCAGGACATCGCCAGCAGGCTGGTGGGTTTAGTGATCACGCGCGGCTTTTCCGCTCCGGGGCGGGCGGCGCTGCCGATCAGCTTCACCGCGAA
>CAZJUL010000003.1:16007-20587 GCA_964549095.1 uncultured Elusimicrobiaceae bacterium | reverse complement strand
GCTGACCAGCGACGGCAGCGGGATATCGCGCATGTCCCGGGCCTGCATTTTGCTGCCGCTCAGCCCGGCCCCGTGCTCCGGCACGAAGACCACCACCACGTTCCGGCCGGACGCCTCCAGCTCGGCGAAGAACTTCTCATAATCGGCGATCATCCGGGCCAGCCTTTCGGCGTAGGCCGTTTTGACGTCCGACGCGATCGACTCGCCGGGCTTGTAGGTGCCCACGTGCAGATTGGCGGTGTTGTAGAAGAACGCGGCCCTCTCCGCGCCCGACTTCTGCCTCGCCGCCCAGGCCTTCCCCAGCGCGGCCTCGTCCGCGACCATCGGGTCCCCGTTGAACAAGTGGTAGGAGACCGGCAGGCCGTCTATGCCGAGCATCGGGTCGGCGTGCGCGTACTTGCGGGCGTGGTCGTTAAAATCGTCGTACTTGCCGTTATGGTTGAACATCGTGAAAGCTTTGTACCCCGCCCCGCGCAGTTTGTCCAGCAGATAGCAGTCGGGAGGCGCCTGCGCGTAAAGCAGGTTATGCAGGGACTGCCCGCAGGAAGACCGGAGCAGGCGCAGCGCCACCGGGCCGCTGTACGAACAGGCGGAGTTGAAGCCGGTGAAGACATAGTCGAACTTGGAGAAGAACGGCAGCAGGTCCACGCCGGAATCCTTGATGTCCATCCAGGACAGCGAACAAATATGGAGCAGCACTATGTCGAAGGGGGGCGATCCCGGGGACGGGGAGGTGAAAACCACTTTCCTGCCGCGCTCCCTTTCGAAGAACTCCGCGGGGCCCTTGGGCGGCGCGTCGCTGGCCGGCGCAAGGGCCGGGGCCTGTGGCGCAGCCGCGGCGGCGTCGGCCGGCGTTGAAAGTGCGGAGGTAGAAATATTCCTCGCCCAGGCGTTGTTCTTTTCGTAGAACGGGTCCAGCGGGGGGACATATTTTACCGGGGCCTTCCTGGGGCGCGCCGGCCGCGGGGGCAGGTCCGGGTCGGCGGGCGTTCCGGGCACGGCCGAGGCGGTGTCCTGCGGTCCTTCGGCGGCGTCGGCTTCCGTGAATTCTTCCGGCAGGACAACGTCCTCCTTCGGCTGCAGGGCCCAGGCGGAAACGACGGCGAGGTAGGCGGCTATGGCCAGGTAGAGCGCTTTTTTCTTATGGGCGAACCAGGCCGCCGCGAAAAGGGCCGCCCCCCCGGCGAAGAACCAGGGATTCAGGGTATTCCGGATGAAACCGATCAAGTACTCCGCGGTGGGACGGGTTTTCGGGTTGGACAGGAATTTTACCAGCGCGGAAAACGGCGGCAAATGGGATTGGGCCCATAGGAGAGCCAGCCCCGCCAGTATGGCTACGCCCAGCTTGGTCGCCGGGACAGCCTTGTGATCATTGGGGATGAACCTGTCCGCCAGGTGCACGGCCAGCGCCAGCGCGGGTATCTGCCACACGCCAAGCGTGACATAGCCCGCGAACGAAAGCGCCGCGGCGGCCAGCAGGTACCAGTACCAGAAAAGCAGCATCCTTTATATTCCTTGCCGGACCTGGACGGGCGAAAGCAAGATCCGGCCCGTCCAAAAGCCGGCTTTTATCGCTAATGAGAGTCTACAATAATGATATTTAATTAATGTTGCGCGCCTGATAACGAAAAAAGTCGGGATTTCAGCCCCGACTTCATTTTCGCCGGCTGTCATTGAGGCTCCGGCCCGCCCCGCCCTCTTATTTGTAGAATATCCGGATGGACGCCGTATATATTTACGCCCTGGCCGCTAATTTGAGCTTCGCCGTAGGCGTGCAGTTCTTCACGCATTACGCGCGCAAGGCGTCCAGCGTGTGGGTCAATTGCTTCAAGGGCCTGGTGGCCGCCGTGCTTTTCGCGGTCACCGTGCTGGTCACCGGCGGATTCACGGGGGCGCCGCCCGCCTTCACGGCGCTGTTCTTCCTGTCCGGGGCGCTGGGGCTGGGCCTGGCCGACATTTTCCTTATCAAGGCCTTCTCGCTTATGGGCCCCGGGCGCACCATGATGGTGTTCGGCTTCCAGCCCTTCCTTATCGGCGTCATAAGCTATTTCGCCTTCGGGCAGGCCCTTGAGCCCCGCAAGGCCGCGGCGGTGCTTTTCTTCATAGTCTGCCTTTATATCTTTTCTTTGGAATCGTTCCGCAAGCAGGGACACTGGAACATTAAGGCCAGCCTTTTCGCGCTGGGCGGCGTGCTGCTGGACGGGACCGGCGTGGTCATAACCCGGTACTGCTTCAACAACACCCCGGGCATAAGCACCACTGAGGGGAATTTCTACCGCGCGGCCGGGGCCCTGCTGCTTTTCGCGGCGCTGTCCCGGCTGAGGCCGTTCCACTTCGTGGAGAAGCTGAGGACCCTGGGCGGCAAGAACCTTTTCTGGCTGGGCGTGGGCAGCGTGGCCGGCACCTATCTTTCCCTGATGTTCTACCTCCAGGCGGTGCGGCACGCCGGCGCGCTGGCGGCGGTGTCCGGCATAGCCATCACCGGCACGCTTTTCGCCTCCATCTTCGAATGCGCGGTGGAAAGGAGGCGCCCGTCCTCTTACCTCGTAGTAGCCTTCGTCTTCTTCCTTGGCGGCATGGCGCTGCTCTTCGGCTGAAAACCCGGATCAGGTTTTTAGGTCAGATCTTCACGCCGATGTGCCGGGCTTCGGAGAGGTATTCATTATATTTGGCTGCGTGGTCGGGGCCCTTGGACTTTTCGGCGTCCAGCAGGGCCGTCATGTATTCCTGCGGGTAATTGGCCTTAAGGTAGGCCGCGCGGTAGCCAAGCAGGGCGTAGCACAGGGCGTGCGACTTGTTGTAGCCGTAGGCGGCCGACACGGACAGCAGGGCGAAGAGCTCGCCCGCTGCTTTCGCCGTGATCTTCTTCTTTTTGGCCCCGGCTATGAATTTCTTGCGGGCCAGGTCCACTTCGGTCTGTTCCTTTTTCCCCAGTGCCCGGCGCAGCAGGTCGGCTTCCCAGGGCGTGTAGCCGGCCAGGGCCTGGGCCGCCAGCGTGGCCTGTTCCTGGTAGATGAACAGGCCGTAGGTTTCCTTTAATATCGGCTCCAGCAGGGCGTGCGCGTAAGGCGCGTCCTTTTTGGTCTTGCGCACGATAAAAGTTTCCGTCATCCCGTTATGCATCGGGCCCGGCCTGAACAGGGCTATCAGGGCCGCCAGGTCTTCCAGCCGCCCCGGCTGGGCGTGCACCAGCATTTTTTTGAAGCCTTCGGTTTCCAGCTGGAAAACGCCGGTGGTGAGCCCGTGCGAGATAAGCGTCCAGGTCTTCATATCGTCCTGCGGTATCTTTTCAACGTCGAACCCGCGCGTCTTTATGCGCCCGGCCGCCGCTTTTTCTATGTCCAGCGCGGCAAGGGTGAGCAGGTCCAGCTTCATAAAGCCCAGCCTGGCCAGCGCGCGGCTGTCGTACTGCGTGGTGACTTCGCGCTTGGGGTTGGCGTTGGAGAGGGGGACAAAGTCGGCCGCGTCGCCCGGCGCCAGCATCAGCCCGGCGGAATGAAAACCGGAAGTGGTGACCAGCCCGCTGAGCTGGTCCGTCAGCTCCACTAGCTTTTTCAGCCTGGGCTCCGCGCAGAGTTCTTTCACCCCGGGCAGGCGGTTGAGCCCTGTGCCTGTGCCGAAGTCGTGCGGGATAAGCCGCTGCAGGGCGGCCACATACTGCTTGTCCGCGTTCAGCGCCGCCCCGATATTCCAGATAAGGTTGCGGGCCTTATACCTGCCGAAGGCCGCCACGCCAGCCACGGCTTCCGGGGAAAGCTGCTTGCCGAGGCGCTCCAGCGCTTTTTTGCGGGCTTCCTCTCCCAGGTCTATGTCCAGGGACGGCATCATCTGCCGCCCGGGGTTAAAGAACCGCTCGAACAGCAGGCCGGCCGGAATGGGGTCCACGCCCGTTATTCCCAGCGCATAGTTCAGGAGCGAGCCGGCGCTGGGTCCGCGTCCCGGGCCCACCGGCAGGTCCTCCGAGCGCAGGTATTTTACCAGGTCGGCAGAAATAAGGAAGTACGGGGCCAGGCCGGCCTCTTTTACCGTAGCCAGTTCCCAGTCCAGCCGCTTTTTGTACTCGGCGCCGGGCTTTGAGATCCTGGCGGCCAGGCCTTTCACGGCCAACGCCTTCAGCTGCGCGTCCCCTCCGCCTTTCTTGAACTCCGGCAGGCGCGGTTTGCCCTCCGGAATTTTGAGGTTGCAGCGCTCCGCAATTGCCAGCGTGTTCTTGACCGCGTCGGGCGTGTGTGAGAAAAGCTTCGCCATCGCTTCGGGGGATTTGAAATAATATTCGCGCCCGGTGAAACTGAAGCGGTTCGGATCGGTGATAAAGGATTTGGTGCCCAGGCAGAGCTTGGCGTCATGCGCCTCCCAGTCCTGCGCCCTCCAGTAATGGCAGTCGTTGGTCGCCGCTACCGGCAGTTTCAGTTTTTTCGCCAGCTCAAGCTGGCCTTTCAGGGCGGCCGCCTGTTCCGGCATGCCGTTGTCCATAAGCTCCAGGTAAAAATTATTCTTGCCGAAGATGGCGGCGTGTTTCGCGGCCTGTGCCAGGGCTTCGTCCATCCGTCCCTCGGAGCAGGCCCGCTGTATGAAGCCGG
>CAZJUL010000003.1:0-15997 GCA_964549095.1 uncultured Elusimicrobiaceae bacterium | reverse complement strand
AGGTAGCTTATTGAAACCAGCCGGCAAAGATTGGCGTAGCCGTCCAGGTCGGCGGCCAGCAGGACCAGGTGGCCGGCGCCCTTGTGGGAGCCCTCGGACTTGTCCGCGATAGGGGTGCGCTGCACGTAAAACTCGCAGCCGATGATGGGTTTTATGCCCAGCTCGACGGCGGTGAAATAGAAATCCATCGCGCCGTACATGTTGCCGTGGTCGGTAATGGCCATGGCGGCGTTCTTCTGCTTCGCCAGTTCCAGCATGAATTCAGACGGCCGGCCTTCATTGTCCCTGAAGCGCAGCAGCCCGTCGAAAAGGGAAAATTCGCTGTGATTGTGCAGATGTACAAATTGTGCTTTAGCCATAAAGCCCCCTATATAGCTATTGTAACCTAATTCCGGCCGGGATAACTACCCCGCCCCCAAAAAGCTGCTGGCGCGGTTCCCGGACACGCCGGAAATTTTGCCTGAACCTTACCAAGTTTTTCAAAAAATGCTAATATTTACGATAGAGAAGTTACCACAGCGGCCACGGTAGCTCAGTGGTAGAGCACTGGTCTGAAAAACCCCCAAGACGACTTTAACGCAGTTTAACCCTTCTTAATCCTCATTGGTAAAGCGCTCAAAAACCCGATTTTGAGTTTAACAGATCTTAACCGGTTTTGATGCCCAATGGGCACCACTGTGGGCACCAAGCTTACAGCATTGATTCAGCGCTCAACCAGCCCGTAAAAAGAGGTAACGATAGAATAGATTTTCCACAAGCCCACCGAAAAATATATAAACTCCGGAAACCTGTAAAAACAACCTACAACATCGGCCGCTAAAGGCAATTAAGTCTTTTTCGACCTACTAAAAAAGCCCCGACAGTTTTGCCAAAACAAAACGCCGTCGGGGTTTTTGCTTTAGAACCGGTAATTCCGGTCTTTCCGAAGTCCTACCCTTGAAATAGAAGAAACCGAACAGTTTTGGTAGCGGTGCTTATTCTGACGGTATTACTGAAGGAGGAGCTTATGAAAATGATGACTAAGGAGTTAGTGTCGGCGTTCGCTAAACAGGGGGATACGGATGGCAAGGGAGAAGAGAAAACTCAGGTTCTGGCGCATTTCTTCACCGGTTCGTGGGATTGGTGGGCGACGGAGTATGATCCAAAGGATCGTGTCTTCTTTGGGCTAGTTAAAGGTTTCGAAGTCGAGCTTGGGTCCTTCAGCTTGGACGAGCTTGAACAAAATTCCTGCAACGTAAAGCCTTTTGGCGGGGTCGAGCGTGATCTCTACTGGCAGCCGAAAAGCCTTGCAGAGGTGCGGCGCAGCATTAATGGGAACGGGAGGTGATAATAGGCGGTTTGAAATAAATTAGTAAGGTGAAATCTTAATGGCGGGAGCTTTCTGCAAAGGACAGCATCCGCCGTTTTATTTTAGGAGGCAATAAGATGAGCATAATGAGGCTCCCGTCGGGGCTTCGGGTTGGTGTGCAGTTGGTTCGCCAAGGGAAGGCTAAGTACGGCATCAGTATCACAAATCCGGGAGAGGTCTTGAAGCTGCTTGTATGCCTGCAAAAGCAGGACCGCGAGCATTTCCTGACAATTCACCTTGATTCCAGGAATCAGATCCTGGGAATGGAGACGGTCTCAATAGGCAGCCTGAATTATTCAATCGTTCATCCGAGAGAATGTTTTAAGGCCTCCCTATTGCTGAATGCCGCCTCCATGATACTCGTGCATAACCATCCCTCGGGCTCGCTTGAACCGTCTGAGGAGGATGTCTCTCTTACAAAACGGATGATTCAGGCCGGAAGGCTGTTGGGAATAGAAGTTCTGGACCATGTAATAATCAGCGGAGACGGTTACATGTCGTTCAAGGAAAAACAAATGATGTCGGCATAAAAGGAGATACTAAAATGGAAACCATAAAAAATGCGGCAGTCAGTGTGGAAAATGAGGTCAAGGTTGAGCAAGTTGCGACGGTGCCAGAAGTAACACCGAAACCTGTGAATCCTAAGGTGAAAGTTACAGTGAAAACAGTGGAGGGGTTCCTTGCAGGGTTCGTCAATAACACGCTCGGTAAAAGAACGAAATTCCGAAACTACAGCGTAAAACAGGAGGGGAGCATAGTCAAGCTCATCTATACATCCTATACTCATTCCTTCAACTACACGACAAAGATGACTGAGGCGAATGTGGAGGGCATGGATGAGCTGGCAGTGCGGTTGCAGGGGGGCGTAGTCCTCTCAAACGCGAACCGTCTTGCCTATTGCGGGACGCATCTGGTGTTCGGCGGGCCGCGTTCATACAGTTATGGCCAAGCGCCGGCTCAGGCTATATTAGAGAAAGCGGGGGCCATCCCGGTGCCTTTCCGGGTATTCGCGGATGCCAACCTGAACTTGGCTGAGGCGGAGGTGGTGGAGAAAGCTCCTTCGGAGACCATCATCATTTCAGTAAAGACGCGAAAGAATAACGACTGGGTTCAAGAGGATGAGAACCGGCACTACGTGGGAGCCTGTCTGCTGAAAGTCGGTAGCGAGCACTTCCTCTTTGACATAGACAGGGAGGAATTGAAGCATAAGATGTCCAATTCGTTTATCGTCAAGCTTCCGGGTGCCCCCAAGACAATAGACGAAGCCTATGCTTCGCTTAAGCCGGCCAAGGTTACGATGGCGGAAATAGGCGGGATAGCAGTGCAGCGGCAGGGGGAATGGTTCTTCATTCACAGAATGGATGTTCTCCCGGAACTGCCTGAGCCGCCCAAAGAGCTCAAGGCATTGGCAGATAATCCACCAGACGCCCGGCAGCTGGGTGCGAATGCCAATGAGCACTATGAGCCGGGGAGAAGCTATTGCTATAGCTTCACAGATAAGGCCCAGGAGGCGGTCTACGACCAGAAAGTCAAAGAGTGGGAAGAAGCTGTGGAAAAATTACGCAGCTACAGCCCCAGGGAGGGAGAACTCAGGCAGGGAAATAATCGTCCTAACCGGGTGGAGAAGTTCCTAGTGCTGAACGGAGTTGTGCTTGTGTCTGGTCTTACCCGACACACTGGCCGTGAGCACCGGGACATCAACCTTCCAGGATGGTGGGAGGCCGTCCCCAACACAGCGGTGGCATCATGGCAAGTTACCGGCGAGATAGACTAAAGTCTGGATGCCTGTAAAACAGCGCGGCCGGGGTAAATCCCCGGCCGCGTTTTATAATTTATTTTATTATTCTTAATAAACGAAAGGTTTATAAATCTGTGAATCCTCCAATATTTTAAATGACCGAAAAAAACAAGTGGCGGTTGGTGGCTATGATCGCGGGAGGAATAATCTTGGGTATATTTCTTATTGATCATTTTATAAATTACGCAGCGCATGCATCGGCTTCCTATGCAGACAGTTTCGGTGCCGGAGCCGCTTGCCAGAAGGAATCGGATGATTTAATAACGGGTTACGTCGACTGCCTAGATGCAAGATACTCTGATCTCAAGGCTCAGCAGGCTGCTACCGATTTTTTGATTAAAAATTATGCTGTGTTGCAATTCCCTTCCTGCTTTAAAGAGTTAACCTATATGACTACTAGCTTGGAAGATGCCCTTTATGTCGATGATGGTAATTACATGGGCTGGATGCCTGGTAACTTTAGCCTTTACTGCTGGAACAATGAAACAGATTTCTTTGACTGCGAAGACCTTTGTTCTGTTTATTCGTAAACTTCGCCTAAGGGGAATTGTACGCCTTTTTAAACCGTCTTTCTGCGGTTAAATCTTTTTAGCATTGTGAGGAACTTTTAGCAGGGATTTCTAAGTAAGACCTCACAGGCCTGAAATTCTACAACCCTTAGGCTGTTAACGGATGAATAAAATTATATTTATGGATATGATCCTGTGACGCTTTGCTTAGAAATAGCGGCATCATACTTAGAAAATGTGGCATCATGCTTAGAAACACTGTCATTATGCTTAGTAACTAGCAGAGAGATAGAGATAGATAGAAATAGATAAATAGATAGATATAGATAGACGGATTTTCGGAGTAACTTCTCGGGTATAAATCAGATTTTGGTTGCTATGCTTAGAAATTTGCTCTTATCAGAGAAATTGTTCTTTTTTTACCCTTGCTTAATATCTCTTCCCGTATCTTGCCTTCGTTCTTTAGCTGGTCCAGATATTTACGCAGGGTAATCCATGCTATCTTTTGTCCCTCTCGGTAATGCTCGTTATAGGCCTTCCTCAGCCTCTCAGGATGCGCCACCTTCATTTCTTCTATAAGCCCGAGTATTCTTTGCTTTACCGGTTCCAATTGATCCAACCCCGGCCTGCCGCTTTCCTCAAACCTCATCCTTGCCACCTCAGTTTGCAAAGGGTTATCAGTTTTCCGACATTCTCGGATATTTCCGGTACAGAGTTTACCACCAAAATCCCGCTGCGCATTGTTTTGATCAGCCCCAGGGTTTCGAGTTTAGTTACATGGCTCCTTATAGCGGTTCGCCTGACATTCATCTTGCCTATAGTCTTTTCCAGTGCGGCGAAGTAACTTGCTCCGGAGTCCCGGAGATAGACATGCTCCAATATTCTTATATCTAAAAAATGCAGCTTATGAATTAACTGCTCCCAAAATTCAACGTTCTGAAGTATTTGTTTCTGTTCTATCATTTTATATTTATGTTTGGTCTAAGCGTAGCTGACGCTCTCCTTGCGAAGGGGGAAACGTTCCCTGCGTATTCAATACGTCGGCTACGCCTCTATCTCGGGCAAATGCACGAGTCTTTCTTTTTTGTTGGCCAGCTTCTTCTTCGCTGTTTCAGCGCCTTTTTTTGTGAGCGCAATAAAAGTGCGGTTTCCGCGCTTAACCCGGTTGACAAGACTGAGCTCTTCAAATATTCGCACATATTCAAAGATCGTCGTGCGCACCTTGTTATAGTCCTGCCCTGGATAAATGCTGTTTACCAGAGCTTTCATTGATGTCCATTGGCTGCCTCCTTTTGTGGTCAACTTCCAGAGTATTATTAGCGTACATTCCTGTAGATGCGTGAAATCTTCCGCGTCCGGCGTAGACAAAAGCGTAGACAACGCATGCGGTGACGTTTTCGGCGCGTATTCAAGCGTAGCCGACAGTTTGAAGACGGTCTGGTTTATGACCGTTACCTGCTTTTGAAGCTCTTCAATAGCTGCGGAATTATTCTTGACACATAGTGAATGATATTTTACCCGTTCAGAAACGCCTAACGCTTGCGCCTGCGCGCTCTTAATGGCTGCCAGTTCCGTCTTTATCCCGTCGAGGGCGCTGCTGGATTTCGCTCTCTTATATTTTCGCGCGTTCGCCTGCGGTCTCTTTGTGAGTCTTTGCAGCCATTTCAGCATGAAATATTAAGGCTTACGGGGTATTTAAGCCTTTTCCTGCAGTAAAAATAGAAAGATTTATATACTTGGACGGTGTTGTCCTTTTACAATGGCAAAAGCGCAAAAAACAAAAGGCAAATGGAAGCTGGATATGAACTACATTTCCCGCGTGGTTTCAGAGATCAGCCAGAAGATGGACCATATCGTGAAGGAGTTGCGAGATGCCTCCTTCAGCTTGGATCACCTGGCGGATGGCTATCATAGTGGGGGGAGAACCAAGCAATATCCTGGTTCCCATGAAGACTACTACAGTGATTATTAAGCTCTAACGCCGAAATGCTTATAAAGGCGGCACTCTTTAATTTAGCATGGCCGATGAAGAATACAAGGCTGAGGAGATTCTGGACGCATGGCTGAACCAGATAGCGATTGCGCTTAAGAGGGCGGACTCGCTTGCCGGGTTCCAGCGAATAAATGCCGAGGAGCGCCGGCCGGGAAATTATGTGGACTCGTTCTTTCAGGGCAGAACCGATTTTGAGCTTTTAGATAATCAGTCATATTTACAACTGCTGGATATGGAATGGCAGGAGGTTAAGGCAACGATAGACTTTTCCAAGGTTGGAAAACGCCGGCAACTTAGAATGCGTGATTTGGAAATGAGACTAAGAAGTGCGCTTAATCTTCAAAACCTTCCCATAACCGGCCATAACATGTATTTCTGAGTTATCCGGTATACCGTTTTTCTCAGTACGGCTTATTATCCGGCCTTTCCCGCGCAGAACTGGTGGGCCGCCAAAATCTTCACCCTTTCGTCCGAATCCAAACTCTCACTTTTTAATTGCAAGCGCAGTTTCTCCTGGAAAGCACCGTCGCTGACCAGCGATATCACCCGCTCAAATCCCTTCGTAAGGTTCTTTTTAATATTGCCGATTGCGTCCGGGATATTATTCTTGCCGGTCTCAACCTCTATGGCTATCGCTAAATCAGCTTTTCTGGCTACAATATCGGCCTTGCCGTTAACCGGCACCTCAAACTCCACCTGATAGCCAAGGGCCTTGCAGAAATTAGCCGCCTTGTGGCGCCAATATTCGTGTTCCAACGACGCTCTGTAATCCACCTTCTTCTGCTCAAGGCCAAGTCTTCTGGCCAGTTTAAGTCCGGCTTCCGTCGGCTTCAGCAGCACAAGGTTGGCATTGCCGGTGTTTATTTCCTCGGTTTCTATAATTCCCCTGCTGGCTAATGCTTCCTTCAGGTCATTACCCTTTCTGGCGCTTAAAAATAGCTTCTTATAGCGTTTTGCCACTCCTATAAATGGGTATTCCATAATATCCCCAAGAATTTTAACTTCATCATCTGTAAGTTTGTCATTGGCGGAATCAGCTGGCTCCGGCCTTATCTGAGGCGCTTCCGGCGTGGAATAGGCGAAATAACCGCAGCCCAGGGTCGCTGTACGCCCCCGTATGGCCGTGTCGGTCACGGTTTGCTCTTTTATGGGCACAATGTCGGTCTTTATCATGAACGGGGTCAAAAAACGGTCTGAAAGCCTCACAATGGCTTCCCCTACCTTCAACATGCTAAGTTGATCCCGCTGCTTCTCGTCCAAAAGCAGGTTGGCGGCCACTGCGCTTATGTCACCGGCATTTTTCTGGTTCAGACTTATTGAAGTGTGTATATTGGCCATCACAGTTGAGGAGAGCTGGCTGGGGGTCTGGTCCACCAATATCATGCCCATGCCCAGAAACCTGGCCTGCCTTATCATCAGCTCCAGGATGGACTCTCGTGCGCCGGCTGCATGCTTCATGGCCACATTATGGGCTTCCTCAATCACAATAACCCTGTTTAGTTTTCTGCCATAGTCCGCCTCGTTGGTTTTTCTGGCCAGCGAGTAGTTGTAAAGCCAAGCCAGCAGTGCGCTTATAAAAAACACTCTTTTTGCCATCGGCAGGGCGTCCAGCTCCAACACGGTGTTGTTTTCCAAGAGGCCGCTTAGGTCATTTTGCGGGGTGTTTACAACCTTCCCGAATTCGCCGAACCCTAGAGTTCTGGTTATCCTTAAGGCCGAGGATTTCCACTCGTTTTGCCTGCCTTTCAGGTCAAAGCCGTCGATTTTGATGTGTACATCCCTGAAGGTGGGGTATTTGGCCGCTTTGGCATCATACACCTTAAAATCCTTGTAACAGGCGTCTATGGCCCTTGTAAGTATGTCAAACACCCCTTCCCCGGCATAGAAGCAATGGCAGATAATATCCAGCAGTTGCTCCATGTGATTGGTGATGGTGGTTCCCGGCGGCGGAATAAGCGGATTAAACCGCATGGGCGATACCTCTTCCCTGCCCACCGTGTAGACCTGCACCTTATCGCCAAACACGGGATGCAGGGTAAGGGCGCGAAGTTCCCTTTTCCAATCAAAGACCAGAATTTTAACATCCGGGGATTTTTGAAGCATTCCCTGCAATATATGGAACAACAGCGTGCTTTTGGCGGCGCCGCTACGGCCTGTTATGGAGACATGCTCTGCCACTTCTTTGTCATGAAGGCCAAATGGATAAAGCAGCTTCCCGCCGTAGAGAACATTGCCTAAAGGGTATTTGCCGATGGCGGTTTCCATGGGAGGGGGAACAAAATACGCCAATTCTCCGCCAAGCCCGTTACCAAGTTCTCTGTAAACCATAAGCCCTATCAATTCTTCAAGCTCGGATTTCATTTTCTCGTCGCTAAGGCAATATGCCTCCCAGATATGCTCGGTTTCCTGCGCGCCCAGGGCCGGGCGCAGACTAATAAGCATCTCCTTCACTTTTTCATCAGAGGTTTTGAATGTCATGAATATGGGTTAAGCTTGCGCAATGCATAGGATAATGGCGGTGCTGGGTATTGGGCCGGTGGCTTGGAATACGCTGGTGCCAATATTTCCGCTTTGTTGTGGATGGACATGTATTCCGCCAGGCCTTCCAAAAGATCCATCCTGAGCGTGCTTATATCTTTCCAACACTGCTTGTATTCGTCTGCCTGCTTCATCTCTAGCTCGTTTACAGTCTTTTCCAGGCTAAGCTTATCTTTAAGAAGGGTGGCAAGATCAGGGGTGTAGTGTATCCATTCAAAAGTGCTTTTTATGCCGCCGACAGTGCAGAGCTGATAGTCCAGCGTCTTTACATTTTTCTGGAGCATCTTTTGCCTTTCAGAAATCATCGCGGCTATCTCGGCCACAGAAAGCCTTTGCCGTTCCAGCCTGTCGCCAAAAAGCCTGGCTACCAGATCCTGGCTTGGGGGTTTCCCCGAGCTATAATTGTTAATGTCTATATCCATTTATCTTGTCGCCACTCCAGAGCGACAGCAAATCAAAGCCTCCGGAGTTTATAAAACTATCGGTTTTCGCTAAAACTGGGAGGTTTTACGACGACAAGCCCTTGTCGCCAATGTTCGCTACATTATATATGGAGGAAGAAAAATATATGGAACTAAGACTTCAAAACACGGGAGGTTCTGAATGAGTAATTATTATTCCTATGGAAAAGAAAAATTCACTTGCGGGAGCTGCAAATGGACGGGTCTGGGTAGTGAAACCAAATTCGGGGAAATGTTCCAGGAGCTAGTTGAAATAAACTGTCCGTCCTGCCATAATAAGATCGGCCTGGTTTCCTTCCCTACCGAGGACGAAGTCTTAGAAAACGGTTCTCCGGAGGACAAGGCCGGCGTTTTGCGCCGGAGGGACTTCCTAAAGAAACGGGACGCCACTTTGTTAAAAGACATCTCAAAATTGCCAGAGCTAGACGGGAAGAACATGGTTTTTCAGTCAACTGAGACAAACGATGGCTATATTGTCGTGGCCTATAAGAATAAGCTGCTCTGGAAAGAAATTCACGGCTACGAATACTACGACCGCTTTATTGAATTGGGCGGGCTTTTAAAAGAAAAATACGGGGACAAAATGATCGATCTGGTCCCACCGGAGGGCATAGACCTATATGGGGACGCACTGGGCGCCCCCAAGCTAGTTGAAGCGTTTCGCAAAAACCTCCGCGACCCGGTATATTACGCCGAACTCTGCTTTAAAAGAGGGGTGGCATGGGATCGGCAGGGGCAATATGACAAAGCGGAAGAAAGTTACTCCACGGCCATCAGCCGCGATCCCAAGAATGCCGACGCATATAATAACCGGGGACTTATCTATGCTCAAAAGGGGGATTTCGACAAAGCAATAAAAGATTATTCCATGGCAACAGCCATTAATCCTAAGCTTGCTATGGCCTATAACAATCTCGGACTTGCCCATGACAGGAAGGGCGAATATGACAAGGCGATAGAAGCTTATTCCATGGCTATAGCGGCTGACCCTGAATACGCCGGGGCATATTTTAACCGCGGGCTTTCACATGCCAAAAAGGACGAGCAGAATAAGGCGCTTGCTGATTTCTCCAAGGCGATAGAACTCGCCCCCAAAGAAGCGGAGTTCTATGACTGCCGCGGGAACGTTTATAATGAACAGGCTAATTTCGACAAGGCGATACAAGATTATTCCAAAGCAATAGAGCTTGCCCCAGATTATGCCCTGCCTCACTACGACTTGGGCAATGTCCTGGAAAAAGCCGGCAAGCGTGAAGAAGCCCTGCGCAATTACGAGAATTACTTAGCGCTTAAGCCCGCGGATGCGGAAATGGTCGCCTGGGCGCTATATGCCATTGCCTGCGCCCACGCGGTGGCGGGCCGCGTGGAAGAGGCTTTCTGCTTCTTAACGCAGGCGCTGGAGAAAGGTTTCAACAAGCACGAGCACATCAAAAACGACAAGGATTTTGACCGGCTCCGTGATGACGCCCGGTTTACTGAACTTATGAAGAAGCACTTTCCGGAGGATAAGTGAGTTGTGGCTAAATAAATTAATAATATTCCTTAATCCGAAAAGCACGGCCTACAAAGATCCGCAAGAGTAATGCTGTTTGTCGATGATGTGATGAATGTCTAAGTCGGGATGGTGTGGGAGTGTGTGGAAGCGGATGATTGCGGCTTTCAGTCGGTTTTAGTAGAATTAAAAAATGTTACACATAAGTCCTATTCATTTGGAACAAATACCTGAAGTGTTGCGTGTGCAACGCCTCTGTTATATACCAGAATTAAACGAGTCAAGTGCGGCTTTTTCCAGGAAACTTGTTTTGTATCCTGAAGGGTGTTTGGGTGCATGGGATGGGGATCAGTTGTGCGGTTACATATTTTCACATCCTTGGCATTATGGCAAAACCGTGCCATTGAACACGGAAAGTTATGTGATTCCGACAGATGCTGATTGTCTATATATCCATGACCTTGC
This sequence comes from uncultured Elusimicrobiaceae bacterium, assembly GCA_964549095.1. Classification (GTDB taxonomy): domain Bacteria; phylum Elusimicrobiota; class Elusimicrobia; order Elusimicrobiales; family UBA9959; genus JAHJSU01. Next base: position 5,393 of record CAZJUL010000003.1, on the reverse strand, counting down.
AGTGGATCCGAATCATCGAGAACGGAAAATCGGTCGGATCTTGCTAAATGATTTGTTCAACACTGCTGCACAGCGTGGGTGGCAAAAATATGCTTTGGTTGCTGTGCAAGGGTCAGAGCCATTCTGGTCCCGATGGGGTTTTACGGCGCAGCGAAACTTTGAGTATATTCCAGGCGTTAAAGCTACTTATATGACCTGTTTCGGTCCCCCTGTCTGGAAACCTTGTTCAAAGTCTTCATAAATACGGCGAACTGATTTTATACCATGTCGTTGGACTATGGCGGCCTTTTACTGAATGAATATTTTATTTATGCTATTATAGGGCTCGCGGGCGTGGGAAACAGATAAAATATAAAAGCATTGATTGGGAAACGTATGAGCGATAATGAACCGAATTTAGAGCGTCGGATTGACCATATCGAACAAGAGCTTGTGCGTATCAAGGCCCTTTATGACCGCACACTGAGCTTCAAGGATAACGACCCAGAAACGTCTTTAATGCATGCCCGTAAGGCTGCAGAAGCCATTTGTAGGCAACTCTTCATCAAAGAAGTAAACCCTCACCCCGGACACCAGACACTTGATACACTAATTCAGAGACTAGCTGCGGCCAATACCATCCCGGAGCGGATAATTCTTCCCTTGCGCACTATTCAGGGATATGGCAATTTTGCAGCGCACGATCAAAATGCGGACGATACAGAATCCATCACGAAAGAGTTTATCCAGCCCTGCCTCCAAGCTTTAGCCGCTGTGGTGGACTGGTATTTTGCTGAACACCAACGCAACAATGTAGCAGTTTCCAAAAAGCGTCTTGTTCCAGATGCCGGAGAAAACGAAAAGGGCGTCAAAACAACGGAAATCTCTCGTGAAGTAATTGAAGATAACACGTTGCGCGTAAGTGATTTGGCTTCGCGTACGGGTTTGACTAGCGCTGCGCTTATTCGGCTGGCCCGCGAGGTGTTGCATATTGAGCTCCGCACACCGTCAGCTTTGCTGACGGAAGCGCAGGTTACATCACTTGAGGCAAAGCTTAATGTCGGTCGTGATGGGGAAAATGTTGCCCCCACAGCGCCTGCCGAGAAGATATTGGACTTGGGAAAAGGTGTACGGTTAGAAATGGTGCGTGTCCCGGCCGGAACATTTTGTATGGGTAGTCCGGTAACAGAGGAGGGGCACAACGACGACGAGGTGGAACACACGGTCTGTATTACCCGCCCATTTTATCTCGCAAGGTATCCGGTATCCCAGGCGCAGTATGAAGCGATAGTGGGTGCTAATCCCAGTTATTTCCGGGGCGAGGAATTGCCGGTGGAGATGGTCTCATGGTTTGATGCTATTTCTTTTTGCGAACTATTGACGGAGCGTTTCGGCAAACGTTTTCGTCTTCCTACTGAAGCCGAATGGGAATACGCCTGCCGCGCGGGGACTACGACGCCATATTTTACTGGGAACACCTTAAGCACTGAGCAGGCTAACTATGATGGTAAACTCGGGCTGGATAATACCCACGAGGGTCAATCCCGACGCATGACCACTCCGGTTTCGGCTTTCGCACCTAATCCGTGGGGGCTATATGATATGCCCGGCAATATGTGGGAATGGTGTGCGGATTGGTATGGTCCGTATGTTTCACCAGTGGACAAAGTTATTGACCCGCGAGGTCCAGCAAGCGGCGATATACGGATTCTCCGTGGTGGGTCTTGGTTCCACTCTGTAATTGATGCCAGGTCAGCCCAACGTGATGCTTTGGACCCGGGCCGTCGTCATTCAATCTATGGTTTCCGGGTAGCGGTTATGTAGTGTTGCGGCAAAATTACCAATTGTTGAACCTTAAATAGCCCCAATATAACTCTCAATACTAAAACCATGGTGGATATCCACCAGATTATATCGCTTTTCCTTTCTTGGTATTAAGCTTAAGAATATATTTGTTTTTGACCCGTAACAAATCACCCCATAAAGGTTGATCCACTAGTCTAATAAGCCTTAAGCTAGATGTGATTTTACTCCTCCATTCCTGAGCTAACTTTCTTGGTGCGGGATGTCGGGGGGTAATAAATTGAATTATCCTATCACAATTCGGTTCGCCACAGCGACAAGTGAATTCGGTGTAATAATTATCCCCTCGCCATTTATTTTCGAAAAACATCCTGTAATCGTATGTTATCTCCTCCCCACTTTTAATATCTCTTACAGCGATATCAAATCCAAACGGGGTGCCGAGCGTGTTGGAGTTGCACGAGTGATTAATGTAAATAACATCATCACATGGAAAAAGTAATACGCCATCGGATCTTTCATATGAATACTTTAGGATATGATTCCGGAGCTTTTTGGACATTGATGGGAGTTCAGAGGGGGATGAAAATCTTTTGCATTTGTCGCATTCAAAACATGTTATTGTTCCTTTTGTAAGGTTATTTTTAGCAAAAATGCCCAAGCCCCGATTGGTGGTTTTTGCTTTTTTTAGAACAGGCGACAACATGAATATAATTGTAGCAGAAAGAGATTGTTGCCGCGACAAGCCCTTGTCGTATGAAGAACCTATCATATAGCTGTTGGGGGCGCAGTCATTAAGTAAATAATGTGAGGGACTTATGGCACGGCATATTTGCCAGGATTGCGGGTATGTTTATGACCCTGATGCGGCCCTTCAGAATCGGATATCTTCGTCGAATATAGTTCAGGATGTCATAAACAGCTATTCCTCTATGGTGACGCCGATGGACGATTCCGAAGTGGTTCAGTTCGACAAGCTTCCTGAAGACTGGACCTGCCCTCGCTGCGGCGCAGGCAAGGCTAAGTTCGAACCCGAATAGCGGGAACAAATATGGGAAGATCCGAATTAATCACCGGGTTAGACATGGGTTCCGGGCGTATTGCCTGTGTCATCGCCGCCCGCGACGAGGAACACGGCAAGGTCCGCGTGCTGGGCGGAGCCTCCCTGCCCTGCAAAGGCCTTAAAGGCGGCGCTGTGGTGGATATAGAAACCGCAGCCCGCGATGTGGAAAAAGTAATGGGGATAGCGGAAGGCAAGGCTAACGAGGTGGTGGGGGAGGTTTACCTGGGCGTGCGTGGCGCGCACATGATGACGTTCGATAACAGAGGGGCCTACAACCTGGCCCGTGCTGACAAAGAAATAACCGCCGAGGATGTCGCCAATGTTATAGAGAACGCCAAGGCCTTCCGGCTTACCCCCGACCGGGAAATATTGCACGTAATTCCACAGGGCTTTTCGGTAGACCGCCTGCACGGCATACAGAACCCCGTCGGTATGGAAGGATTACTGCTGGAAGTAAACGCGCATATCGTAACGGCCGCCAACATGGCTATCAATAACCTGGTGAAATCCGTCCATAAGGCAGGGTTCCGCGTACTGGCGCCGGTGCATACGATAATGGCTTTGGGCGAACTTCTGGTATCGCGGGAAGAAAAAGAGCTAGGTTGCATGCTGCTGGATGCCGGCGGAGAAACCACATCCATAGCTGTCTATTCTGGCGGCAGCGTGCATTTTACCAAAGAGGTGCCTATCGGTGGCGACCACATTTCACGCGATATCGCCTATGGACTGGGTGTTTCGGCGGCTGTAGCCCAGGAAATCAAGGAAAAACATGGTGCCGTGCTCAGCGCTCTTATAGATGAAGGTGCAATTATAAATTTCACCCGGCTGAACACCCGCAACATAAAGGAGGTTAAGGCCCGGGAGCTCTTAACCTATATTCAGCCTCGTGTAGAAGAAATCTTCGAAATGATAGAGCAGGAACTTGAAAGATCCGGCTATAGCTCGTTGCCCGGCGGGGCGATACTTACCGGCGGTGGGGCGGTGCTAAGGGGCATGCCTGAGGCAGCCGGGCACTTGCTGAACCTTGACCAGACGCGCTTAGCCGTGCCCGCGCATGAAATATTGGAATGCCCGGATGAATATATGGCGCAAACCTACCTTGGAGCGGTGGCGCTGGTCTGCTATCCTTATTTAAGGACCTGGAATACCGACGATCTTGCCCCATCCGGCGGTGGCCTATTGCCTAATAACATTTGGCGCTGGTTCAAAGATTTGTTTTAGGAGTTAAACAGGAGGCATTATGGCTAAAAACCGAGAAGATCTTATGGAAACCATAAAGAATGTTGTTGCAGATAAATACGACGTAAAAGCGGAGGAATTGACATCTTCAAGTAAAACGGAAAAGATAGTATTCCCCCGGCAAATCGCTATGTTCCTTGCATGTGAGCTGATGGGAAAATCCCCGTCCGAAATAGCGATAATATTTAACAGGGATGTCTCGATTATTATGTTCGCACACGAGAAGATAAAAAAGCTGACTGAGATGGATCCATTTATCGCTTCGATGGTTGACCAGTTGAAGGCCAAGATACTGGATGGGCCTATTGTTACTACGGATATGCGCTGTGAGGTCATTTCAACCTCGAATCCCGAAGGTGTCGAGGAAACCGACTGTTACTATAATATTATTGACTATGCCGGCGACATGTCGGATCATGTGATGTATGTTATCAAGCATCAGACGCTTGAAAGTGCCGTCCAGGAAGCCAGGAAATTCACGTTAGACAGATGCCTAAACCGGCCGGAAAAGGGGTCGGTTTCCGACACTGTGCCGCCCAGGATGATCCGGACAGTTAAATTCGTGGAAATGCATCGTGTGGATTACAAAGGCCCACTGCCCAAGGGGTCAGCTTATTCACTGCGACGGGACAGGATTGCAGAGGATGATTAAATGCATCCAACAAAAAGGATGAGTAAATGGTGTTCTGAAATTCAAAAGCTCTGGAGAATAACAAAAAGTTGCTTAACGGGCGGACCTCATCGTGCAAATACCATGTAGATGTTCCAATATCTTCACCATAGCCAGCGTGTCCTGGCCGCAGTAGACCTTTAAAGCGGAGCGCAGCCTTTCAACCTCTGCCGGCGGCAGTTTGCCTGAAAGCATTTCCAGGTAGGCAAGCTGAGCTTCATCACCATTGGCTATCTCAAGGCCTTCATAGCTCATATCCGTAATCAGGGCCGGCAAGATGTTCTTTATGGAATACCGCCCCTGGAAATCCGGGTGGATGTAGGCCTGCTTCTGAAAAGGCCTCATCAGGTCTTTTATCCGCTCCCGCAGACCCAGCAGTGCACGGCTGTGGCGCGGGAAGTTCTCCGCCAGCTCCCGTATCCTTGTGGCCTCAAAAGACGCGTTGTAGGCCAATAGCGAGCCTTTTAGGCCTATATTAGCCAGCATAAAGGCGATAAGCTCCGGCCGGGGGTCGGTTTTAGCGTTGCCAAGATATTCCGCATGCTGTACGGTCCCGCCCGGCTTGGCCTGTATATGGACGGAAAGCTGGAAAGGGATCTGCTGGTAGGGGCGGGTGCCGTCATATAGCGGCAGGGCGGG
>CAZJUL010000002.1:30031-32293 GCA_964549095.1 uncultured Elusimicrobiaceae bacterium | reverse complement strand
AGCCCCAGCGAGCCGAGCGTCTTGGCCAGCGCCTTGAGCTTCAGCGGGTCAGGCACGTCGTGGCGGCGGTGCAGGAACGGCCTGTCCGCGGCCATCAGCTCCGTAGCTATCGCCTCGTTGGCCAGCAGCATGAACTCTTCTATCAGCCGGTGGCTGGCCAGCCGCGGCCGCAGGGTCACGCGGAGCGGTTTGGCGTTCTCGTCGGTAACGACCTTGTATTCCGGCAGGTCGAAATCCAGCGCGCCGCGGTCCACGCGCCGTTTATAAAGGATCTTCGCCAGGGAGCCCATCCGCTTCACGGCTTCTTCCGCCGGCTTCGGCACGTTATCCACTTTGCCGCCGTCGAGCAGCGCCTGCACTTCCTCGTAGGTGAAGCGCCGGCACGAGCGTATCACCGTGACCGCCATGCGCCTCTTTACCACCTTGCCGGCCGGGTTGATGTCCATGAAGACCGAGACGGAAAGCCGCTCCTGGTTCGGCACCAGGCTGCAAAGATTGTCCGAGAGCGAGGGCGGCAGCATCGGCACCACCCTGTCCGGCAGGTACACGCTGGTGGCGCGCGAATAGGCTTCCTTATCCAGCGCCGTGCCGGGCTTCACGTAATACGACACGTCCGCGATATGCACGCCGAGGCGGTTCAGCCCGCCGCCGAGCTGTTCCAGCGAGACCGCGTCGTCGAAATCCTTCGCGTCGGCGCCGTCTATCGTGACCACGGGCAGGTGGAACAGCGTCTCGCGCCCCTTCCACTGGGCCGGCTGGAGCCTGTCCCCGAAAGCGGCGCTCTGCACGAGGGCTTCCTTGGGAAAATATTCGCTGAAGCCGCGCTCGCGCAGCAGCGCCGTGATGCGGGCGCGGGTGTCGTCCGCTCCGCCCAGTATCTCGGTCACGGTCCCGGCCGCCGGGGAATTCTCCGTCGGCCAGCGGGTCACTTTCAGCACGGCGAAGGCGCCTTCCGACGGCGTCAGGCCGTGTGCGAAGCCGACGGCCTGGGCCGGAGGCGCGTCGCCCTTCTCCTGGAATACGGCCCAGCCGCGGGGCGTGATCCTCAGGATGCCGACCATGGATTCGTGCGCGCGCTTTACCACGCGCAGCAGTTCGCCGGCCAGCCGCCCGTTCCCCTCGGGGTACACTTTGGCCTGGACGCGGTCGCCGTTCATGGCCAGGTCCAGCCCCCGGCCGCGCAGGAACACGTCCTGGCCGCCCTCCACCTCTGAGATCAGGAAAGCGAAGCGCCCGTGATGCTGTATCACGCCTTCGACGATATTATTGTTCCCCTGCGGGGCCTGTTGCCTGTTCGCGCCGCCGGACGCCTGCCCCGAGTTCTGCCGAAGGGCTTGTCCCCCGGCCTGTCCCGGGTGGGCCTGGCCGCCGGAACCCCTTCCACCGTGCGTTTTGCGCCGCCCGCCGCGCCCGTTCTGCTGTTTCTGCCAATGTCTGTTCATTCTGTAATTATCTCCAAATCCTTAACATTTTCAATCTATCTCTATCTTTATCCTGCCGGGGGCCTGGCCGCCGCGCAGGCTTTTCACGAAGCCCCTGACCGTGTTGGCCAGGATGTCGTCCACGAAAAGCTTCATCGGGATGGAAGCCCCGGCCACCCACAGCCGCGCCCGCGCGTTCGCGTAAACGCATTTGCCGGCGTCCGCCTTACCCTTCACCGCCGCCTTCGCCAGCTCATAGCAGTCCTTAAAGCCGCATTTGGCGCAATCCTCGCCGGGCAGCTTGAACCCTTTCTTCCGCGCCGCCGCCGCCAGCTTCCTGACTTCGCCAGCCGAAAGCTTCCCGGTCTTCACGAAGCCCAGCTCCAGGCCCAGCGTGAGCTCTTTTTTTTCTTTCGGGGTTTTATAGCAGACTATCCGCGGCAAAGTCCGGTCCTGCTTGAACCCTTCCACTATGACGACGTCCGCTTTCATACCGGAGATTATCTCTTCCAGGCCCTCGGAGCCTTTGCGCAGGGAGCTTATCTCTTTGTCCGAGACCACGGCCACCTCGCGGGCGCTGGCGTAAAGCCGGCTGTCCTTGTCGGCGATCTCTATGGCGCGGTGGGCGTGTTTTACTATCCCCACCCGGCAGCCCTGTTTTTTCAGCGCCCCCGCAAGGGCCCTCACAAGATAGCTCTTCCCGCTGTTCTTAAATCCCACTACCGCTACTGCCTTCATACTTTCCTCCTCGGAATAAACCGGAACTCTTCCCGATATGATACCAAAAAACAGGCCCGCCTCCCGCGGGGCGGAGAGTCCGCCCCGGGCTGGAATGCCGATG
>CAZJUL010000002.1:24895-30021 GCA_964549095.1 uncultured Elusimicrobiaceae bacterium | reverse complement strand
TTATGCGGGATCAGGGCTATCGGACGGCGCCGGCCCCCACCTGGCCGATCAGGCCGGCGGTCTTGGGATTGCTGATCAGGACGTTCACCACATTGGGGTTCATCAGCAGCTGCCCCAACTGCGGGTTGGAAGCGATGACCTCGCGCATGGCGGCGGGATCGTTCAACACGGCCTTACCGCCAGGGGTGTTCAGCAGTGAGGTCATAAGCCCGCTGGAAACCACGGCGTTGAGCACCGCCGCGTTGTTAAGGCCCCGCTGCACTATCGGCCTGTCGAAGAAAGCCGACACATTTCTTCCGTCTTTTAAAAAATCCAGCGCGGCGGCCTTGTTGCCGGTGGCGTTCTTCACCGTGTTCCGGGACATGAAGCCGTTTATGACATATTTATTGTTCAGCATGGCGGAAACGGCCTTGGGATTGTTCATGGCCTTGCCCACGGCCGCGGAAATAGCGCCGTAGGTGAAGCCGAACTTCGACTGCTCTTTGGCGGTCCCCTCGTCCGCTACTTCCGGTTTGGCCCGGACCGCGGACGGCGAAGACGGCTTCGCGGTCCCGGCTTCACCGCCACCGGAGCTTATCAGCGCGGATATGTCCGTTCCGGCCTGCCTGACGGGCCGGCCAGAGGTGCCGGACCCCTGGGACGCGGGGGAGGGCTCGCGGTCTTCTTTCTGCGGGGTATAAACCTCGTTATACTCCATTGTTGAACCGGCCGGGGGACGGGAATTGTTCTTCATGAACCATTTTGTAACCAGCACAGTGCCCACAACGCAAACCGGCAGGACTATCCAGATAGCCCAGCTGGTCCTTTTTACTTCCTGTTCTTCTTGCTCTTCTTCCATGCTCCCCCCTGCAAACCGCGGATATAGTGATACTATAACAACTGGGGGCCACCGTCAAGGAGCGCCGGGGAGCGTGTCGCGATTTTTTTAAAATGTCATGAGGGAATAGGCGACGGAACGCTAACGGACGCGATATGCGACAGGCTATTCCACAACGCCTACAAAGCTGATAGCCGTTTTCAGGGGGTGTTTTGAGGGTTGGAGAAAGAGGTCGAATCATGCCCTATTATGGTCTTGATTTAGGGCTTCCCGGGGTTGTCGGGGTTCAGCGTTGAGGGAATTGGCAATTGACGGATCATGAACTGGGCCGCCGATTTATCACGGAGAACATGGGGAAAACATACAGGCCAAATAAGGATCATTACAGTAATAACAAAGTTTCGCAAGTAATAAATCAGCCGAAAGATAATATAACGTAGCCAGGCCGATGAATTTAAACCAGCCCAATTGGAGATTTGTGCGTTTTTTCACAAAAGTTATAAGTATAAGATAAACAAAGTAGTAGCCTTTCCACAAATCCCCCATATCATAGGTGGTTCCCACAACAACAAAGCCCACCCCAAAAAGAAGAACTATGACAGGCATATAACAAGCAATAATAATGACAAAATACTTACGCCAGGCCAGAACCCTGTCTTTGTTAAAACGATTGAACAAAGTCATAATGTATGGAAAAACCATTATGATAATACCCATCCAGAAAGAAAACAGTCCAATTGTGCAAAAGGTTGATTTCATAAGCTATATTCCACATTTCTCCCTGAATGTTTTTTCTAAAATGATCTTCTCCCTCTGATATGCAGGTGTTTCAATGACGGGTTTGTTAAAGCGATTCCGCCACCACCACTTCAGCCAACCGTCTGTTTCACATTGCTGTTTATGAATTTCTTCATGCTTCTTTACAGCGTCTTGAAGTTCAGGGTCAAGATCATAAAATGGCGGAAGATACACAGTCGTTCCCACAAGGTTTCCGGTCTCATCATCTGCGCATGTTGTATGAGCATAGCTAACCCCATCTTTGGGTTTCTTCCCCTGGTTATAGGTAGCAATGATTCCTTCCACCCCTGTAATGCGTTTTTCAATACGCTGACACTTACAATACATAGAACTTCTTTCCTGCTTTATTCCGGCAACGCAGCAATCTGTCTTGGTGTCATAACAAGTTGCGCCGCATTTATCACCAACCGCCTTGCTGTCCAGGCAGCATTTTATTCCGGGATTGAAACATGTGGTGCCGCAGTTTGCTGTCTCACCCTTCCTATCGTGCTGCCAATTTGTATAAAACCCAAAAAAACCTGTCCCGGCTTCGCAGGATGCGCTGCATCCTGTCGCGGCCATGGTTTGATTTGGAAGACAACCGCATATCCCGTCCGCTACCGGGGTTTGTCCTTGAGAACAACATATCCATGTTGTAGTCACTTGACTGGTGAGACAGCATCCTGACGGAGTTTGGACATAACCGGCAGTACACCCTCCGGGACAGTCGGTACCCGAAGGATATAAACCGCAGCACAGCTTAACGCAAGCACTGTAGTCAGTTGTCTCATACTCCTTCACCCGTAACTCTGCCGTCGGGGCATGCGGACAAGTACACCAAAATATGTAGGAAGCAGCTTGCGCACCTGTTTTCCCGGCTGGCGAAGCGGCAGTTTTTACGGTGGTCGTGTTAGTTTTAGGTTTTGTCTGGGACGCGGATGCCGTATCTGTTGAAGTCTTTGCCAACGCAGCGGAAGCCAGCAACACCGTGGACTGCTTTGGCGTGGCCAGATCCGGGGTTCCCCCGGATAGTTTTGTGCCGCTGAGACTGAACTCAGTGTCAGAGTTTAATTTTGGAGTAGCCGGCTCGGCGGACTTGAGGCCGGTGACCTGGCCGCCTTTGCCAACGGTCAACGCGGGCGACTGGCCGGATTTTACATCGAAGTCTTTGGAGGCCAGTTTGGCGGAGCCGTCGAACATCCGGCTGTTGCTGTCATATAAGTTTTTGAGCTTTGCCTTGGCGTTCCCATCCAGCCCTTCATTGATATTATTAATGTCTGGAGCCTCGCCTTTGACGCAGGAATCTTTGGCTTTTTTCCGGGCGGTGTCTATCAGTTCGTCTTTTCTTTTTTTCCAATTACAGTTTTTCTTACAGGCCCTTGCGGCTGCGTCGGCCTTGGAAGCCTCTTCATCCAAAAAGGTTGTAACTGAGGTACAAAGCTGGTCCATGACCCCGGCTTCGCAGTCCCGGGATATGGCGATAGCGGCGAGCTGCATTATGCGCACGGGCGCAACGGCCGCCTCGCACCTGGAGGAAAAGGGATAATTCACAAGAGAAGAGAAGAAAAGAGAAGGGTGGCCAAAACCGATATTTTCAAACAAGCTTTCATCGCGCCCCCGGGGAACACATAACCCTACTTTATTATACACCCCGGCAACGGGGAATACAAGGGAGCGCACTAGTAGCCGATACCGGAAAAATGCATGAAGTCTTTCTGGCCGCCCTCTATCTCGCCGCCCCACTTGAAGCCGGCGGCCTTCATCTCTTTCACTATGGGCGAATCTTTGGTCAAGGCGCCTTTTTCCCCCGGCTTCCAGCGCCCGCCGTGCAGCAGGCGGCAGCCCGGGCCGAACTTCGGGCATTTGTCGTAAAGCCCGTTCTTCGAGCGGTTTATATCCACGGCTATGCCGTAAGCGTGATTGCTGAAGCCGGTGCGGTTGCCCTTTTTATCCAGCGGGTTCTTGGTCCTCCCGGGCCGGTAGGCGATAACCTCCAGCACCGGCTCGCCGGCGGCGATCAGCTTTTCAAGGACCGACCGCACCGTCCCCGCTATTTTTTTACAGATGTAAAAAGGTTTTATGTCCCCCACCTTGAGCAGTTCCTGGTCCTCCAGGCAAACCGTGCAGCCGGTCTCGGGATCCGTCTCTTCGGCCTTAAACTCCGAGTAAGGGTGAACTTCGACCTTATTGTTCACCGCCCGCTTCTTGTAGATATTCCAGTTATAGACCTCGTAAGAGCAGGTCTTCGGCTTTTCAGCCGCGGGTTTTTCAGCCGCCGGCTCTTCAGCCGCCGCCTGGACGACCGCAGTGAAAGCAAAAAAGAAAGCTGACAGAATATATTTCATCTCTGGATCTTCCCTGGCGTTATCCTTCGCCTTTCATCCTGGTTCCGGCTGTTTCTCCCCCTGCCTTAAACCCTCAAGCCCTTAACCCCTTAGACCCTTCGTCATTTTATCACCGTGAAGCTGACGGGCGCGGAGCGCACCGTTTTCCCGTCGCGCACGACCGTGAAGAAGGCCCGGTGGAAGCCGGGCTTCAGCGGCCAGGCGGCGCGCGGACCGCGCTCGTCCAGCTCCTTGGAATCCACCACCCAGGCTACGCCCGGTTCGTCCACCGAGGCTTTCAGGAACAGCGCCTGCGCCGCCAGCGGCGTGTTAGGGTCTATTCTGAAGATATCCCCCTCCACCGGGTATTTAATGACCGGCCGGGACGGCTGGGCCGCGGGGGCGCCGGAAGGCCGCGCCCCGTGAAGGCCGCATACAGCCGGGGGCATTTTCCCGGGCAGGAAGAGCTCCTCTATCACCGACGGGCAGAGCGCCGAGTACAGCAGCCCCGATTCCGCGCAGACGCGCGCAGAACGCAGGTTCAGCGGCCGCCGGAACGGCACCGAGCCGTAGAGCTCCTTCAGCTTCAGCGCCACTTCCCTGAGCACCGGCGCGGCGCCGGAGATGCCGGAGACCTTGCGCATCGGGCTGCCGTCGAAATTCCCCACCCAGACGCCCACTGTCCACCGCGGCGTGTAGCCCACGGCCCAGTTGTCGCGGTAATCCTTGGTGGTGCCGGTCTTGGCCGCGAACGGGAACGGCAGGTTCAGCGGGGAATCCGGCCCGAAAGCTTCGGCCCGCGCGGCGTTGTCGGACAGGATATCCGTCACCAGGTAGGCCTCGGAGGCGCCTATGACGCGCCGGGCCGTCCCGGCGGCCGGCTTAACCCCAGCCTCCACGGCTACCGGCAGCCAGATGCCGCCGCGGGCCAGCGCCGCATAAGCGTTCACCAGTTCCAGCAGCGTCACTTCGCCGTTGCCCAGCGCCAGCCCGGCCCCGTAGAAGGAGGCGGGCTTATCCAGCGAATCGAAACCGAAGCGTCTCAAGACGGATAAGTAGTCCCCGGTGCCGGTCTTTTCGGCCAGCCGCACGGCGGGTATATTATAGGAACAGGCCAGCGCCTCCCTGAGGCGCACCTTGCCGTGGTATTGCTTGTCGTAGTTCAGCGGCGAATAGCCGCCGGCCGCGTAGAGCGGCTCGTCCTCAAT
>CAZJUL010000002.1:17377-24885 GCA_964549095.1 uncultured Elusimicrobiaceae bacterium | reverse complement strand
AATGAGGTCGGACGCCCTGTACCCCTTGGTGAAGGCCAGCGCGTAAAGGAAGGGCTTCAGGGCCGAGCCGGGCTGCCGCGGCGCCGTCACCCCGTTCACCTGCCCGGAGCGCTCCGCGTCGAAAAAATCTCCCGAGCCCACCCAGGCCAGGACGCCGCCGGTGAAATTGTCCACGGCCAGCACCGCGCCGTTGGTCACATTGTGGCGCCGGCTGAGCAGGGCGAGGTGGTTGGAAAGCGAAGCCGCGGCGTGCTCCTGCGCCGCCAGGTCCAGCGTGGTGGTTACCGTTCCTTTGCGGCCGGTATGGTTTTTCAGCACGAAATCGCAGAACTGCGGGGCGGCGAAAGGGGTTTTCTCAAGCCGCGCGGCGACTTTTTCTTTGGCGGCCAGCCGGTAGCTCTCCCCGTCTATGTAGCCCAGCGCCAGCATGCGGCGCAGTATGAACCGGCCGCGCGAGGTAAAGGCGCCGGGCTTCCGGACGGGGTCGTAGAGCGACGGGGATTTTGGCACGCCGGCCAGCGCGGCCGACTGCGCCAGCGTCAGGTCCCGCGCCGGCAGGCCGAAATAGGCGCGCGCGGCGGCCTGCGCCCCCGCCGTGCGGTTGCCGTAGGAAACGCTGTTCAGGTAGCCTTCCAGTATCTCTTCTTTGCTGTGCCCGGACTCCAGGCCCAGCGCGGAAAGCATCTCCCCCAGCTTGCCGAAAATAGTTTTGGGCCTGGGCTTCAGGGCGCGGGCCAGCTGCTGGGTAATGGTGGACGCGCCGGAGACCGTGCGTCCGCTTTCGGCGTTCTGCAGCAGGGCCCGCCCCACCGCGCGCAGGTCCACCCCCGGGTGGGAGAAGAAGCGGCGGTCCTCGGCGGCCAGCGTGGCCAGCACCAGCCAAGGCGAGATCTCCTCCAGGCCGACCGGCTCGGAGCGCGCGGCCGCGCCCCCGGTAAGATACGCGCGCAGCGGCCTGCCGCCGCGGTCGGTGAGCAGCGGCGAAGCCGCCGGCGAAAGCTCCGCCGCGCCCGCCGCGCATAAGGCGCAAGCCAGCAGGGCCGCCGACAGAAGATGCTTTCTCAGCGTCATTTTTCGCCCAAAAAGCCGGCTATGACCCAGCTTCCCATAAGGGCCGCGGCGCTGCCGGCCACCATGAAGACCTGTTTCTCCGTCAGCCCGGCGCTGCCGGCTACGGCGTACACTATGAGCAAAAGGAAAGCGCCCAGCAAAAACCTGCCCCAGCCGCCGCGCAGGACGTCTTTGCTCGTCACATAGTGCCGCTTCGAACGCCATATCAGCACGGACAGCACGCTGCACACGGCAAAGATCAGCGCCGCAATGAGGTATGTTTCCATAAAGCGTTCCCTCTTATTCTGAACTTATCACGCGGGCCGCGGCACGGTTATTTCCGCCCCAGGAAGCCGGAAATTACCCAGGCCGCCATCAGCGCCGCCGCCACTCCGGAAAGGCGTACAACGCTCTTGAATGGGATCTCCAGGCTCCGGGCTATAAGCAGCAGGACTATCATAAGGAAAACGCAGAAGCCCAGCCGGCCCCACCCGCTGCGCAGCACGTCCTTGCTCCTGTCGTAATGCCGGTTCGAATGCGAAATATACAGGCTGAGCGCCACGCAGACCGTGACTATGCCCGTTGCGATGAAATATGAATCCATAATTATCCCCTAACGCTTTTTATCGCCGGGCGCCAGGCAGCCGGCGTGCCGGGGAAGGTTGAGCCGCCTGAAGGTGTCGGCCATCTTCGCCCGCGCGTCGGCGTCCGCGGTCAGGTCGTAGACGAAGATGGACCAGCCGGCCTTGAAAACCGGCTTCCTTCCTCCCAGCCAGCCGAAGAAATCCTTGTTCTTGTAATAAACCGCCTGCAGGTTGGTGGCCGATACGGCCAGCAGCACCCTTTCACCGGGGCAGGGGTTTTCATCGCCGCCCTTAAAACCGACATCCGAATAAAGCCCGAAAGGTATGTACCTGATCCCGTAATGTTCCGGCCGCGCCGTTCCAAAGTAAGCCAGGTAAACGGCCGGCCCGCCCTCTTTTTTTAAATAAGCCCCGAGCGCTTTCAGGTCCTGACCCCAGTCCAGGTTCGAATCTACAAGGAGCTTGAACCCGTTCTCAGCGCCGCCGGCCGCCTCGTTGAAATAAGCCAGGTAATGCGGGTTCACCTTCGCTGCCGAGAAGACCAGCGCGGCCAGCAGGAAAGCGGCGGCCCAGCGCGGGTATTTCCTGTCCAGCAGCGCCGCGGCCCCGGCGCCCGCCAGGACCAGGCAGAACGGCAGCGCCGGCAGTATATGCCTGACGCCTATCTGCAGTTTGGAATTCAGCGCGAAGGTAAAATAAAGGATGAGCGGGGCGTAGACCCAGATATGGCTTTTCCTGCCCTCTTTCAGCGAGTAGACCACGCCCGCGGCGAAAAATATCAGCACGCTGAGCGGCGTCTTGGCCAGCAGGGCGAACGGGAAATACCACCAGACGCCGAGCAGTGAATGCCGGCCCCAGATGAAAGAGGGCCTGCCGGCCTCGAGCCGCGCGGCGGTGGCGGCCAGGCCTTCAAAATAAAGTTTAAAATGCGTGAAGCCGTATACGGCCGCCAGCGCAAGGAATAGCAGCGCTATATAGACCAGCGCCGGCGCGGCCAGCTTCTTGAGCTCGGCGGCGCGGCCGGTTATCCCAAGTTCCACCACCAGCAGCAGCAGGATGAAGCCGGGCAGCACGGCCATGCTGAACTTGGACGCCATTGCCAGCGCCGTGGCCAGCGCGCAAAGCCCGAGGTACGCCCAGGCGCCTTTTTTATTTCCCTCCGCCGCGTAGCGCGCGCTGAAGCGCCTGGCGAAAAGAAAAGCGGCCAGGTAGAACGCGGCGGCCGCGGGATCTGTGATGGCCAGCGCGTTGTTAGAAATAAAGACCGGCGTCAGCAGGAAAAGCCCGGCGGAAAGGGCCCCGGCCTCCGCCGAGAACAGGTCCTTTGCGAACAAAAATATCAGGAAGCCGGTCAGCGCGGTCCAGAGGAAATAGGAAAAGAACCTGGCCGTATTGACCAGCTTTTCCGCGCCCGGCCCGTTACCGTAAACGAACATATCTGCCCAGTTATACTGGTCCCTGTCCAGGTAGGCCCGCGAAGTTTCGAAAACATCCGGCTTAAGGAACAGCAGCGGCAGGGCCGCGGCCAGCTCGGCCAGCGGCGGATGGTCCTTTATGTTCATCCGGAATTCGCCGGTCTTCCAATAGGAATAGCCGCTGGGTATGTGCAGCGGCTCGTCATAGGTCGGCGCGGAATTCAGGATGAAGGCCCGGGAGGCAAAAACATTGAACGCCGCCGCCAGCGCCACCCCGAGATAAAGGAGCTTTCGTTTCATTTCCCGCCCGCCCCTTCGAACAGCCAGAGAAAGGCCGCCGGGAACCGCGCGGCCCAGGCGCTTTCATTATGGATGCCGCCTTCGTCTACAAAGAACCGGTGCGCGATATTCTTTTTCTTTGAAAAGAGCGCGGACATTTCCCCGGCGTCGGCCAGGTACTCCTCTTCGTGAAAACCCTCGTTCGTTCCCACGTCCATATAAATGCGCAGGTCCTGTTTCACGCGGGCCTTTTTCGCCAGGCCGAAGGCCTCCCCGCGCGCGAACCAGAAAGTGGGCGAAAAAAGCGCCGCCTTGGAGAAGACGCCCGAATATTTCAGCGCCAGATAAAATGATATCGTTCCGCCCAGTGAACTGCCGGCGGTGCCGGTGCTTTCCCTGCCGGGCAGGGTCCTGAATTTTTTATCCACCAGCGGCTTCAGGTCCTCTATCAGGAAGCGGGCGTACTTGTCGCCGGCGCAGCGCCCCGTCCCGTCCATCTGGCACCAGGGCGAATATTCGTTCCACCTTTCGGTCCCGCCGTTGTCCACGCCTATCACTATCGCGCCTTTTGTTTTTTTCGCCAAGAACAGCGCGTCCAGCGATTTGCCCACGCCCCACTCCCCGCAATACGCGGCCTGCGGGTCGAAGAGGTTCTGCCCGTCGTGCATGTACAGCACGGGATAGCGCTTTTTACCGGCCCCGTAATCCGGGGGCAGGTAGGCCCAGACGCGCCTGTTTCGCGCGCCCAATTCCGGCATATCCGCGCTGAAAGTAAGCACCTGCCCGGCGGCCGGCGGTCTCATACGGTTCCCGTTCCTGTCAGTTTTTTTATGAACGCCGACGCGCGGGGATACTTTTTCAGCAGCTTCGCGCGGTCGCCCAGTTCGAAGTCGTCGAACTCGAAACCGGGGGCGACGGTGCAGCCTACGAAGGAGAATTTTGTCCCTTTAGCAGGGCAGGCGCCGAACCAGCACCCGGCGGGAACCATATGCTGCAGCTTATGCCCGGCAAGCAGATCACCGCCCAGGACCACCCGGCGGGTACGCCCTTCACGCGTCAGCTGCGACAGCTCCAGCGGCCCCCCGAGGTAAAAATGCCAGAGCTCGTCCGACTTTATCCGGTGCAGCCGGGACATCTGCCCGGCCTCCAGCAGGAAATATATCGCCGTGGAATAATGCCGCCCGGTCCCTGCTATTTTCCCCGCCGACCGGTAGCCCTCCCTGAAATACCCGCCCTCCGGGTGCTTTTTCAGTTTATACAGCCTTATCAGGTTCTGCGCGTCGATCTCTCTCATATATTCCTCGAAGCCTTGCCCTCGGTCCCCGCCGTATCAATCGCTGATGATGTAATAACGGCCTGAAATCTTAAAGGCTTTCAGCTCCTTATACCTTTCCCCGATCCCTTTTACCGTAGCGGCGTCCAGCTTGCTGCCCTTTAGAAGTTTTTCATACTGCTTTAAAGCCTTCTCCCTGCTTTGCGCGCCGCGCTCCCTGTCCTTGTCGGTATCCCCGCTGCTGAAAGGCGGCCAGCCGTTCTGGCCCAGCGTTTCCCAGAGGTTATCGTTTATCCTCGCCGTTTTCAGGCGGGCCAGGTCCGCTTCCTTAAGGCCCGGGTACTTTTTCACATAAGCGGCTAGTTCACGCAGCTCTCTTTCAACTTCCGCCAGGTCGTTTATGCCCGGCCGTATAACATAAAACCTTGCGGCTGGCGCGTACTTGCTGTCCGGATATTTTTTTACAAGCGTGCGCAGGAGATCATAACTGTAATCATAATCCCCGGCCATGCCGTCATAGGTTATCCCGGCGCCCAGCCGGTTGAGCGCCAGTATCTTCTCCCATTTCATATCCCCCGGCCCCGTACCCGAACCAAGGGGATATAGCGTCTCGTACTCCCGCATCAAAAGGTGTTCCTCCAGCACCAGCTTGCGGCACGCCTTGTCCGCGATAATATACGCCTCCTGCTGCGCCTTCGACTTGTCTTTCTGCAGCAGCAGCGGCTCAAGCGCTATGACCGCGTCATAATAGCTGGCCCCGGCCAGCAGCGCCCGGCCCTGCTCCAGCACAGCCGGCTCTTTCGCCCACCCGGCAGAGCAAGCCATTAATCCCGCAATAACGGCAGCAGCGATCTTCATATAAGCACCCGGCAACCGCACCTTAAATTAATCATCAAGCATTAAGCGTTCCCGATCCCTTGCCATTATTCTACAAAAGAAAACCTCCGGCCTTCCCCGGCGTTCCAAACAGCCCAAATCGCCCCGACTTTTTGTATTATAGAGGTAGGGCAACCCTTTTAATGTTTTTCGGTCTGGAAGGACAGACAATGGCGGACATACTTATCATTGACGACGACACCGACTTCAGCGGCCTGGTGCTGCAGCATTTCACCACCCTGGGCCACATAGTGACGGTGGCGAACAACGGGACGGACGGCCTAAAAAAAGCCCGGGCGATCAAGCCGAACATCATCTTCCTGGACGTGATGATGCCGGATATGAACGGGATAGAGGTGTTGCGGGAACTGCACGCCGACGACGAGACCTCGGACATCCCGGTCCTGGTAATGTCCGCCAAGTTCTTCGACGCCAGCATGCTGGACCTTTTCACCCAGGAAAGGAACTGCAAGGAATTCATCGCCAAGCCGGTGGCGCTCTCGCTGCTCCAGCAGAAAACGGAAGCCCTGCTCAAGAAGTGAACCCCAAAAATAGAACCGCCGGGTTTCCCCGGCGGCCACGCCTGCGCCCGCGAACTGTTCAGATCTTACAATAGAGCCGGCCGGGAAGGAGCTTCAGCACCCAGGCCACCAGGCGCCAGCGCTTTGTGACATAGGCGTGGTCCTTTTTCTTTTCAACGGCTTCCAATATCTGTTTTGCGGCTTTTTCGGCCGGGGCCACCCAGAACAGGCCTTCGCCCTGCGCCATTACCGTATCCACAAAGCCCGGCTTTATGTCGGTAACGGTCAGTGGCAGCTTCATCTTGGCCGCCATCTGCCTGAGCCCTTCCAGGTAATTAGAGACGAAAGCCTTGGAAGCGTTATAGGCGGGCGCGTCGCCGCCGCCCCTGATGGCGGCGATGGAAGAGATCCCCACAATATGCCCCGCGCCCTTGCCGCGGAAATATTCAAAAGAGGCGTTGGCCATCGCGGCGAAGCCGGAAACGTTCACGTCTATGGTTTCTTTTTCCTTCGCCCACTCCAGGTCCTTGTTCACAAATCCTATCCCGGAACAGATAACTATGATATCCGTGCCGTCCATTTCGGTAATGAGCTCTTTCAGCAGGCCCCCGG
This sequence comes from uncultured Elusimicrobiaceae bacterium, assembly GCA_964549095.1. Lineage (GTDB taxonomy): Bacteria > Elusimicrobiota > Elusimicrobia > Elusimicrobiales > UBA9959 > JAHJSU01. The sequence continues at coordinate 18,275 of CAZJUL010000002.1, read as the reverse complement.
CCTCCGGCAGAACCACATCAATTCGTTTTATATGGAATTTACCGGGAAATTCTTTTTGCAGCTCCTGCAGCAGCTCCAGCCTTCTGCCGGCTATACCGACGGAATACCCGCCCGCGGCCATCGCCCTGGCCAGTTCCCGCCCTATCCCGGATGTCGCCCCGATTATTACCGCTTTCCTCATATTGGCCTAAAAAGGTACCTGCTACCTTTTTCCTTTTTCAGCGGGTGAATGCGCCGCGGGATGAAGCCCTATCATATCGGCCAGCACACGCGCGGCCTCTTCCAGCACAAAATCCCCGGCTGGAGGGGCGCGCGCGTAGCCGGCGCCCTCCACCGCGGCGGAAGAAACCGCTACGCCCGCGGCGGAAGAAGAGGATATAGCCGGCTCCGGAGCGGCCGCGCTGCGGGATGTACCGGCGGCGACGGCGGCCTCCACGGCCGGTGTAGATTTGAACACCGGGGTTTTCCCCAGCTCTATATCCTGCAAAGTGATCTCGGCGACGGACAGCGGCGTGGTCCCGCGCGCGGCGCGTTCCTTGTTGCGCGCGGCTTTCCGGTCCTCGTCCTCCTTGCGCTCCGCAAGGTGTTTGGCATAGTTAAGGGAGACGGTCTTATCCTTCTTGCGCTCCAGGTAAAGCGCGATGTCCTCCTTCACGAACTTGAAATCTGGCGAGCGCGCCACCCTGCCAGCCGAGGCGGCCTGCAGCCGGGCTATATCCGGGAGGGAGACGAAATTGCTGCGGCTATAGGGCGCCGGGGAGATCTCGTCGTAGGCCAGGGCGTTCGGCAGCGAAGACTCGGTGATGTCCAGGTAGTCGTCCACTGAGGGCAGCACTATGTCCGGCTCCACCCCGCGGTTCTGCGTGGAGCCCCCGGAAACCCGGTAAAATTTCTGGAC
>CAZJUL010000002.1:15898-17367 GCA_964549095.1 uncultured Elusimicrobiaceae bacterium | reverse complement strand
TCAGCCCTCCGGCCTTGTCCTTGCGCAGGTGCTGCGGCATGAACTGGTCCAGGTCCACCACGGTCTGCACCGTGCCCTTGCCGAAGGTGCTTTTCCCGCCGGCCAGCACGGCGCGCCCGTAATCCTTGAGCGCGGCGGAAACGATCTCCGAAGCCGAGGCGGAGAAGCGCGAATCGAGCGCCAGCAGGGGCCCGGTATATTCCGGCGCGCCGCCGGGCGCGTTTATAACTCGGACCGCGCCGCGGGAATCACGCACCTGCACCACCGGCCCGCCGCCCAGGAAAAGCCCGGTCATGGTCACGGCTTCCTCAAGCGAGCCGCCGCCGTTGCTCCTGAGATCAAGGATCACGCCCGCCACGTCCTGCTGCTTCAGGTAATTCAGCAGTGTGCGCACGTCGCGCGCGGTGCTCTCTTCTCCGGAGGGCCCTATCCTGGTGTAAAAAGACGGCAGCTTGATGACGCCCAGCCGCAGGTCCCGGCCTTTCTTCCTCGGAACAAGCAGGATCTGCGCCCTGGCCTGCTGGTCCCGGAGCAGGATCTTATCGCGCACCATCGACACCGTCACGCGGGTCAGGGGATCCAGCGCGTCGGCGGGGATCAGCTTTAAGCGGACCACGGTGCCTTTCACGCCCCGTATCATCTTCACCACGCGGTCCAGCCGCATACCCGCCGCCTCCACAAAGGGCCCGTCGTCGCCCTGCGCCACGGCCGCTATGCGGTCGTTCACGTGGAACGCGCCGCTTTTTTCCGCCGGCCCGCCCGGTATTATGGCGACTATCTTGGGATAGCCCCCCTCCGCCTGCAGGCTCACCCCGATGCCTATCAGGGAAATGCCCAGGTTTATATCGAAATTCTCCTCCGCGTGGGCGGCCATGTACTCGCTGTGCGGGTCGTAACAGGCGGCCAGGGCCGTGAGGTAGCTCTGCAGCACGTCCGAGGATTCCAGCTCGTTGTAATTGTCCAATAGCCGGTCGTAGTTCTTCAGCACGTTCCCGGCCCACTCCTCCGGCTTGGCGGCGTTAAGCTTCTCCTGGAGCAGATCGTATTCTATCCTGTTGCGCCAAAGCCCGCGCGCCGCGTCCGCGCCGGACGGCCAGGAGGCGTCGCGCCGGTCCGTCAGGATCGTCCCGCCGGAGTCGAAGGTGTAGGTTGAGCGGACCAGCTCGTGCACCCAGCCCACCCGCTCCCGGAGGCGCTCCCTGAACCGGTTGAAGATGAAGTAGCCCGGCTCCACGTCGCCCGCCTCCAGCCGCAGGGCCGTGCCCAGGCCGAAGCGGGAGTTAAATTCATCGACGTCCGAGGCGAGGAAAAACAGGCGGGCGGGGTCGTACATCCGCAGGTAAAGCTTCAGCAGTTCCTGGGAAGTCTCGGCCGTTATCGGCTTGTGACCGTAGTGGCCCTCCTCCAGCAGGCGCGCCACTATCTGGGCGGTGACGGTTGAACCGATTTCCGCGCCTATGGTAACAGCC
>CAZJUL010000002.1:0-15888 GCA_964549095.1 uncultured Elusimicrobiaceae bacterium | reverse complement strand
GACGGGCGCCGCGGGCGCCGCCGCAACGGTCCCGGTGGAAGCCGCCGCGCAGGGCCCCGCCGCCAGGGAAAAGGCGAGCAATAAGGAAGAAGAATATTTCAAGAGCGATCTTACCCCTGACCGGCGAAACAATGTGGCCATACTGATATTTTACCCTATCCGCCGCCCGCCCGGTAGGGATAAATGCGACGCCAGGAGGCAGCGGGTACTGGATTGATTCAAGGCACCATAGGAAACGATCGCTAACTTTTCCGCCGGCGGGCGCCGGAGCAGGCTTTGTGGCGGAAACAGGTGACCAGATGGTCGTTCACCAGGCCGGTGGCCTGCATGTGGGCGTAGATTATGGTGCTGCCCACGAACTTGAAGCCGCGCCGTTTAAGGTCGGCGCTCAGGGCGTCGGACTCTTTGGAAACTGCCGGGAGACGGGAAAGACTTTTCCAGCGGTTAACCTTCTGCTTTCCGCCGACGAAGGACCAGATATATTCCGAGAAACTGCCGAACTCCTTTTGCACTTCCAGGAACCTCTTCGCATTGTTCACCGCGGCATTGACCTTAAGGCGGTTGCGGACTATGCCCGGGTCCTTGAGCAGCGCGGCTATCTTCTTCGCGCCGAACCGCGCCACCTTTTCCGGATCGAAACCGGCGAAAGCCTTGCGATAGCCCTCCCGCTTGTTGAGTATAGTGGACCAGCTCAGCCCCGCCTGCGCGCTCTCCAAGGTTAAAAACTCGAACTGCAGCCTGTCATCCCGCACCGGCACCCCCCACTCCATGTCGTGATAAGGAATATATAACGGGCTGGCCCCGTAAGCCCAAGGACACCTTTCTGTTTTTTTCATAAAAGACACCTGATAACAGGGCGCTGTCCCTATTTTCTTTCAGGTTGATAGCCGGGATTCCCGAGCGAGATCACGCTCTCTTCCGGGTGCTCCGCGATATAGATAATTTCGAGGCGGCCGCCGGCGTCCGGTATTGCGCCGTAGTATTCCACGTTCTCGCTTGTAGTATAAGTATTGCCGTTGACGGTATAAGAGTAGTAGATCCGCTGGGAAAGCACATTTGACTTTCTATGGCCCCGCACCGGCCCTTTCTCAATAACAGTTCCCCAAGTCACCACACCGTGCCTGACGAACTTCAAGCGCCTTTGGACCAGGTCAACCGCTATCACAAGGAACAACGCCGCAATAAGCCCCGCGCCAAAAGTTATCCGCCACCATTTTGAGCTGAAATCCGGATATTTCATAGCAGCGTCCCCTCTCCCAAGCGTTCTTTATATTATCAAAATTCCGGCCGGCATGGGCGCATAATACGGCTTTACACAGAATTGCCTGCCGCAGGAGCAAAGAGATATACTTAATGGAGCGGCATATCAAGCTCAGCGGAGGCAGGCCATGACCACCACGGTTCTTAACAACACGCGCGCGCTCTGGAGAACGGAACTTATTTCCAACAGGCACGCCTGCGCCGCGCTCGGGACGGCGCTGTTCGTTATAGCCACCATGCTGGGAGCGTTCGTAAGGATACCGCTGCCGTTCACGCCGGTGCCGCTTTCGCTGCAGACCTTCTTTGTGCTGTTGTCGGGCGCCCTGTTGGGCAGAAAATACGGCGCGCTCAGCCAGGCCGTATACCTGGGCCTCGGCGCGGCGGGCATAGGCGTCTTTGCCGGCGGCGCCGGGCTGGCATACCTGCTGGGCCCTACCGGCGGCTACATCGCCGGCTTCGTGCTGGCCTCCTTTTTGACAGGCTGGATGATCCGTTCAAAAGAGAACGCCGGTACCGCCTGGATCTTCCTCTCTATGCTTTCCGGCGCCGCGGTCATTTTAATTACCGGCGCCCTGTGGCTGGTCCCGCTGCTGCATATAAGCCCGGCGCAGGCTTTCACCATCGGTATACTGCCGTTCATACCCGGCGACCTGGTAAAACTATCCCTGGCCGCGCTGGTGTTCCACAGCCTCCAGACCCGCGCACGGAAGATATTCCCTTAATACTCAGATGGAAGTCAGCTATACCATAGACGCCGGCCCGATGCGTTCAGGGCTGGTCCGCTTCAGGGCAGTTTACACCGGCTGCCGGCCGAAAACTTCGCTAAAACTGCCCGCGCTCCTGGCCAAGACCGGCGCAGCGGTGGAAGGACTTTGCGCCGCAAGGCCGGACGGAAAAAGGCTGCGCGTTAAAGTTTCCGGGGAAACCATCTTGATCGATGCGCCCCGTTTTACCCTGGAATATTCGCTGCGCCTCACGCTGAAGGGAAGTGTCGGGACGGACAGGGAGACCGATCTGCTGTACCCCTTCCTGAACTCATCCGAACTCTTCCTCGCTACCGGCACGCTGCCTTATCCGGAGAACCTTCCCGCCATTGCCAACAGCCTGCACGCTGAACTGCGCCTGGTTGGCTTGCCAGCCGGCTGGGGCGTCTTCTCCAGCCTCCCCGAAGGGCCGGTATGCCCCGCAGCCCTGGACTCTTTTTTCCTCTACTGCTCAAAGCGCCCGGCCGCGCATACCCATATATACAAAGGCGTCGCGGGCAGGATAATGTTCGGCCTTATGGTCCAGAAAGGGAAAACCATCCCTCACCGCCAGGCGGAGATTTGGCGGTTTGCGGACCGCGCGCTGGCGGAGCTTGAAAAAAGCCTTATCCCCTTGATCGGCGACAGGCGGATCAATATACTTGTTCTCCAGCCGCCGCGGGATTTCGAGCGCATAGCGCGCGGCGGCACGTTCGCCGCCGGCGAGAACCTGCTGGGCGGGATAGCGGTATACACGCCGAAGTCACCGGCCTATATAAGGCAGCGTTACGGGTACGGCAGCTACGCCTACCATCTTCGCGACGGCCTTACCCACGAACTGACGCATCTTTATTCCACCACGGCCTGGCAGGGCCGCTTTAAATCCCTGCTTTTCCCGTCCGCCGGCTGCCCGCCGCGCCATAAGCAGCTCATAGGCGAAACGCTTACCGCGTATTTCCACGAGGCCGTTCTGCGCTGCCATACCGGCAAAAAAGCGTCCTTAATCTCCGGCAAGATCCTGCCCCAGCTGGCCGCCTGGAAAGCCGCCCCCCGGAAAAAGCCGCTCCTGGACCTTTTTCTTTTAGACCTGTGGCTGCGCGCCAATGGCGGCAGCCTCCGGTCCGCCGCCGTGCGGCTGATGAAGAAGTACGGCTTAAAGCACAAGCCCTACAGGTCCGGCGCCGCGCTGGCGCGGGAGGCGGAAGCCAGCTGCGGAGCCCCCCTGCCGGCCCAGCTTCGCAAAACACTGCTGACCAGGCATATCCCCGACTACGCCGCCGCGCTTAAAGCTTATCCCGGCTGGAACAACAGGGATTTCAACCCCCTGCGGTGAAGGGGACGCTGCTTCCTATCTTCCTAAAACCCAGCCCTTCACCTGACCAGATTAATACTTGGGAAGTTAGGAAACAACGTCCCCTTTTCCCCTCACTAAATAAACCGTATCTCGAGTTTTTTGTTGAAAATGCGGGCCACTTTTTCGAGGGTGGTCAGGGAGGGCTTGTACTGGTCCTGCTCCATGCGGGATATCACCTGTTGCTTGGTATGCAGTCTGCGGGCCAGTTCCGTCTGCGTCATATGGCTGCGCTCCCTAAGCTCGATTATCTGGTGCGCCACCAGAAGCCTGGAAAGCTCGTCCTCATAAGCCGCCCGGACCTCCGGGTCCTTTAAAAGCCTGTTCTTATATTCTTCATGATCAACATGTCTTTTTTTCATAAAGCGCCCTCTTTGGTCCTATCCGGCCCGAAGTATTCCGTCCGCATATTTATCGCCCTCTCTATTTCCCTTTCCGGCACCGCATCGGTTTTCTTCAGAAATCCATGTGTGAGAACGATATTGTCTCCATCGTAAAAATATAAATACCTGATCTCAAGATTCCCGAAGCTCAGACGCAATTCGTAAATCTTATCCCTTAAGAATTTAACATACGGCGGCTTCGCCCGCGGCCCATAGCAGGCCAGATACCCTATGCGGCCCAGTATTTTGCCCTGAATACGCTTTGGGAGGGAGCCAGTGAACGCATCGACATGATCCTCGCCCCGCACCGAAACGAAGTGCCTGATCCTGTACATGGCGCCCTCCCGGCGCCGGGCGGCACAACATTATTGCTGTATATAGTATACAGCACAATTGTTGTATCGTCAACCCTCCGCCCGGCCCTTAATAGTGTAAAGGATGACCGCGACACCATCATGTCGCGTTTTTAAAATCCCCAAAAAAGAAACCGCCCGCCTTAAGCGGACGGCCCGTTACTCCCAGCCAGCCGTTAAATAGTCATTTAATCATCAACGCGCCCTTACCTATAATCACATTGATAGTTAGAATTAGGAAACAGCGTCCCCTCTCCCCCTCTACTTTGTCCCGATATATCGCACCCTGGCCGACAGGTAGGCCGGGAAATATATCAACCAAAGGAACAGGGTTCCGATGGTCCAGCCTTTCGGGCTGGCGGCCAGGCGCGATAACGATTTGTGCTCCTCCTGTGGTATGTTTTTCAAAAGCCGGGCAGAATCGCGGGCCACCCAGACGGCGCAGCCGGCCACAATCGGTATCAGCAGATAAAAACACAGCAGATAAGCGGCAAGGAACACCGCCGCCCACCCACAAGCCGTCCGGAGCTGCCTGCGCCAGGGCAGCAGTACCAAAAACACCAATGCCGGAACCGGAAGCAGGATAAGAAAATATGTAGCGTGGGTACAGGCTTTACGCACTTCCTCCACCCGCTGATTATATTCAAAGGTATGAATAAAGCTTGCGATCGCTTTGCCGGTGGCGCCCATGAACAGATGATGAAAACCCGGCATGTTGAGCTGTATATGCTCGCTGAGCTTTGGATAAATTGCGGCTTCATACTTGTGAATAGCTTTGCCGAATTTCCAAAGGCCCCGATAAGCGACGGCGTAGTTATAGAATATGGGGATATTCTTGGGGTCCCCGGGATTCAATCCCCCCATGCAGGAATATCTGGTGGTCAACGCTTCGGCCATCTCCAGATCAGCCACGGCCCTGTTATATTGCCGGACGCTGTTGTAAACTATGGCGCGCTTCTTATACACCTCAAGCCTGTCCGCCTCGGCGGCGCCCAGGTACCACTGGTCAAGCGCAGCCGTGTAATAAGGAATTTTCTCCCGGTTAGCGGCCGCCTTATCCCCTTTACTGACGCAATCCTCAAACGAACCGCAGCCCAATTGCGAGGCCGTTTCTTTCAGGGGAACCTGCCGGGCTCTGTAAGCAAGCAGACGGGCATGGGGTATCCTGTCATTGCGGACATAATCCAGGTTTCTATCCAGCTTTAAAGCCGCATCATAATCCGCGATCGCTTTATCATATTCGCCGTTCAGATAATATTTTATGCCGCGCTTGGCATATACCTTGGCCAACGTCTGAGGCCAACTCTCAACATCCATGTAGGTGGTCGGCGTAAACCATTTATAATCGGCGAGGGTTCTATCATAGTCGCCTTTGTTAAAATAAACAAGCCCGCGTAAAAGATACGCGCCGTGCGTTATTTCTATTGTTTTTCTCCCGCAGTTGCCTGACGGGTCCAGTTTGACGGCCTTATTTAACGCAACAAGGGCCTTATCATATTCGCCATTCTGATTGGCGATACCGCCCTCCTCACAATAATCCCTAGCCGATTTCGCCGATACCGCCCCCGCCACGAGAACAGCCATCGCCCCGACAAAAAGCCCCCTCCCGGATAATTTCATAATTTCACGCATCAACCCGTCACCATTAAATAACAATAGGGCGCTGTCTATTTCCCTCTATTTAAACCTCTAAAATCGAAACCTGACCCGGCACCCGTAATCGTAGACTTGCTAACAGGAACTTTTGTCTTAGGTTGAAAATTCGCAAGAAGTTTTTTCGCCAGGTCTCTAACCCCGGGATTCTCATTGGTTAACGCCTGAACGATGGTCTCCTTTCGTGGTTGCCCCACTTCCTCGCCCGCACCGATCTCCAGGATTTGTCTACGATCATTGTTATTAAGAGGCGTATCCGGATCGATCATGATAAACGGCGAAAGCGCCATAACATCATCCCGCACATACGGCTTGCCCGAGTTCAAGTCATACGCCATATACATTTTATTGTCGTATCTCATGGCGACAAGCCAGTTTTTCCTGGTAAGATAGAGCTGGCCATAACTGTCTTGAGTCTTGTCCGGGCGCACAATATGAAGGTATCTTCTCGGCGAATCGCCGTTCGTTTCAGCCAGCACATCGAACCGGTCAAGGAATAACGAGCGTCTTTTCAGCCGCCCTATCACCATTGTTTGCCCCTGGAGAAAGCTTGAATCCAGAAAGTAATAAACGGTTTTATTCATGTCGGTTACCGTTCCATAATAGGTCCATGGAGCGGGATTGGAAATAAAACATTTTGCGCAACTTGCCGGATATAGCAGGAAAGGGAAGAGCCAAAGAGCCGGCCGAAAAGGCAGGGTTTTGAATTTCAAAGAACTGAACGCGAGTATGATGCAAATAATAGCCAGGGAAGCCGCCGCCCACCGAAAGAAATTATAAGCCCTGACAATTATAACAGACTCCAACTCCAGGGTCTTGCCATATATCCACCAGTCAGGCGGGAGGAACAACAGAATAAGGCATAGTGCTGAGAAAACAGCAAAAAAAGCTCTTAACCCGGTTTTAACGCGCGAGCCTGAGAGGCAGTCTGTGATTAAATGGCTCATGACCGACAGATCATCTCCTCAACCACAAATAGTCATCAGCGTATCCCAATCGTTTTAAGCAGTTGGTTTTGCGGCACGATGCCGCAGAACAAACCAACTGATCAACCATGGGCCAAAACCTATGGCGGCAAGAATTATAAAGAATTTACCACTATATAGAATTCCGAGGTCCAGCGGTTCCGTCCAGTTCATTATAAGGATGCCGCCATAACATAAAATCGGAACAAGCAGGAACCAGTGGAACACTTTTTTGCCATTTTTTCTTAATATAATACCCCGCAAGAAAAACAGAACATAGATCAATATGACGGTAATATTGACCGGATGGAATAATTTCTTAAGCCGTGCTTCCAGTTGTTCATAAGGCTTGAGGAACTCCAGAGCTTCCGGTGTGCCTATTGCTTTGAGGGCGTGGTATGTATAATAACGCGGGGGATTGTACCCGTACCTGAATTTAGCGCTGCTTTCGTCCATGTCTTTTTTAAACGCTTTTATCAGCGGGGGCACGGCCTCCCTGGCCTCCGGCCCGATATCGTGAAAAAGACGTATGGCGAAATCTGCGCCATAATATTCCCGGCCGTCGAACACCTGGACAAGAAGCGGCATTACCGCTTTTCTGCTGGCCGGATCGACCGTTCCGAGTATTATCGCTGCGGCGGATACTACATATCGGTTCTCATCAGCCAGATGCCTTTTCAATACAGTTATCACTTCCTGTTTTCCGGCCCCCAGCTCATTTGAGTCCGCACGGGGTATCAAGGTCCAGAACAACCTTTGTGCCGCATATTTTTTAATCTCCGGATCCGGGTCCTCAATTCCTTTAAGAACTCTCGCTATCGCCAAATCTCTGCTGTCCGGTTCATACAGCAGGATCTCCGCCGCCTGAAATTTCATTTCCGGGTTCTGGCCATCAAGTTCTTTGCGCAGGACTGACAGTGCTAAATCCCTGCTTTTGGGGTCGATATGCAACAAAGAGCTTGCCGCTTTGATGCGGACCTCGGCATTGCTGTCCGTTAAATGCTTTTTTAAAGACGCTATTACCTCGTACTTACTATTTTGCCAGGACATATAGGGCAATTCTGCGGCTATATGCCGCCGGACCGCAGAGTCCGCGCTGTCAAACTTCTCAAGCGCATCATACAACTCTTCAGCACTGTATCTTGCCGGTTTTCCAAAATACGCTAAAATACATAACCCCGCCAAAAGAATGGCCAGCCAATACACAAAATGTTTCTTATTTATAGGCATTCCGATTTTCTATAGGACACCGACTAACGCGTGAAAAGTCAAAAGTAAAGACCTGACCCCAACACCGGTCCATAGAACAATAGGTCGCTGTCCCTGGTTTCCCCTGCTAAACCAACGCCGCCAGAAATTTATCCGCGGATATAATGCGCACGCCATCGACGACTTTATCCACCCCCTGCTTTTTGACAAGCTGATAACTGAATGGTATGCCAAGCCTGTCACGGAAATAGGGCAGGTGCGGCGACAAATGTTCGCTTTGGCTTTTTACTTCAACGGCGAACCATGGCTTTTCGTCTATGGTAACAAGAAAGTCCACTTCCCGCATGGAGGTATCCCGCAGAAAATACAGATCCGCCTTAAATCCCTCCCGGTCATTCAGCCAGTGGACGAACTTTAACAGATGGGATGCCGCCATATTCTCGTAGCGGGCCGCCTCCTTCGGCACCTCGGACCAGTCCCATAGATACAGCTTCGGCTCTTTTCTTATGCTGCGTATCCTGCTGCGCGCAAAAGGCCGGATCCTGAAGTGGTAATAGAACCGCTCCAGGATATCCAGCCAGTGAGAAACGGCCCGGTGGCTGACCTCAAGGTCCTCCCGTATTGAATTTGCGGAGAGCAGCGAACCCACCTTTGAGGGCAGCATATCACTGAGCAGTTGCATATTGCCCATGTCGCGGATAAGCTCCACATCCCGGATATCCTCGCGGAACAGCCTTTCGTTCCTTTCATTATGCCAGCGGCGCAATACACGTTCGCTTCCGGCGAATAGCGGCTCGGGAAAACCGCCCTGTTTTTCCAATAAAGCAAAAGCCCCGGGCGCTTTAGCCGTCCCGATAGACAATTCCCTGAACGGAGTGAAATCCGGCGCGGCGGCATGTTCCAATTCCGCGACCGAAAACGGGTGAAGCCGGTAGTAATGATAGCGCCCCTGCAGCGAGTCGCCGCCTTTGCGGTACATGTCCAGGCGGGCGCTGCCTGTGACGATAAAACGGTATTTATCCTTATGGGCGTCGAATTCCCCCTTGATAAACCTTTTCCAGGCCCGATACTTATGTATCTCGTCAAAAATAAGAAGTTCCGCGCCGGCCGGCCATTCCGAAGCCATCAGGCGGCGGCGGTCCTGCTTGTTGTCCCAATTGAAATATGCGGTTTCCCGGAAATGCGAACCGATCAGCTCGCGGGCCAGCGTAGTCTTGCCCACCTGGCGCGGCCCGCCGATAAACACCATTTTATCGCGCAGGTCTTCCGTTACAGGAGCCGCAAGATATCTGTTTTTTGCCATAACGATATGATATGTAAATATTAACCCTAAAGCAAATATTTACACGCATTCACTTGCGCATCATAAGTATCTTTTGCTCTATCATTTCCAGCGGGATCAATTGTTTCATAAATCCCCCGTATCCATTCCTGCCAATAGTATAAACACCCACCGCGACAGCATCCTGTCGCCGTTTTAAAATCCAAAAAAAGAAACCGCCCGCCATAATCGGACGGCCCGTTACCCCCGGCCAGCCATGAACTGGTCATTTAGTCATCAACGTCCCCCTTTCCCCCCCCAATCCGTGACCCGCACGGACAGGCCCCCGCCGGCCTTCTCTTTGACCAGCAGCAGCCCTTCCCCATAGGACAGGCTCATCTCCCCATTATCCTTGCGTTCCCCGGATAATCTCTGGAAATAAGCCTTCACCTTGACGAATTTGTTCTCCGCCGCAGCCGACATAAGGTTCTGGGGAACAGTTTCGGACCGGGAAGTTGAATCCAGTCCTGAAATACCGACGCACACGGGCTTCAACGGGACCTCGATCTTAAAAAGCCTGCCCTTGAAGACCTTAAGCTTCTGGGTGGCGGAGTCCAAAACCACCGAATATGCATCCTTGGGATCGCTCTCATTACATCTTTCGTAATTCGTGGAGAACTTGACCGCAAGATCGAACCCCCGCACATCCATATTGTTCAGATCCGATGAAACCGAGGCGTAATTCATCCCGCGATGCGCCCATTGTTCAAGGTAGGTCTGCCCCATGTACGCCATCAATTCCCTGGCCGTATCCGCAGGGTAACGGCGGCCGGCTTTGTTCTTTTCACTTAGTGCGTCCAGGTCCTGGGTGAAATATTTTTTCAGCGGCGCGACGCCGCGGGACCTTACCACGTAATCCAGGCAGCCGCTCAACTGCTTGCGTTCCTCCCAGCCGAGTTCCCGCTCAAACTTCACGGCTTTCCCGTTCACAAGGAGCCCGTCCTTCAGCAGCATCCCCTCCAGCCGCGCGAGCTGGCTTGAAAGCGAAACCGAATAGACGCCCCAGGGCCCGAACGAAACGAATATCGCGACAATGACCAGGGAGACCGGCACCAGCCTGATCTTCGGCTTCCGGCTGAAGATAAAGTAAAGGAATATCCCCAGCAGCCAGGCCGCAAGAACGATAAGGAAACAGCGGTGCTCGGTCAGGCCGTACTGTTCCGCGCGCTTGTAGACCGCCGTGAAGAGCATTATCAGCAGCGGTATGGCCGCCATGCAGAAACCCCTGGCATAGAGCTTTATCCAGCGGTTCTCGGCAAGGTCCTGGACGGGGTAAAGCAAAAGGAAAGTCACCAGCCCCAGGACCGACGCGGAACTGGTAAGCCAGCTTACCCAGCCCTGCGGCCACTGCTGGGTGAACAGTATCTTGGCCATGTAGGCGTAAAGTATCAGGAAATAGACCGTGGCCAGGGGAATGAGGATGTACTGGGTAAAGAGCTTCAATCCTTTCGGATAAACCCGGTCTTCCTCCAGCTCCTTGGGATCGCGCGGAGTGCCGCCCATCAGGTGCAGCGGCCAGAACACGGACCACGCGAAGATCCACAGATACTGGTAAACTTTTTCATCGACCTCGACCCCCAGCAGTTTATCCACCGCGGCGACAGCCAGGGAAATGCCGGCGAAAAGCACTACGGTGTAGAAAGAGGAAATGACCGAACGGACGAACAGACGCTTGTTGAACTGCCAGAAACCGTTGTCCTCGTCCGCGGCCAGATACGGCGAGAATGTGACGAAGAACAGCACGATGAAAAGCCAGTGGGCGTACCAATCCTTGTACGCTATACCGCTTTTATTCAAAAGATCGGCAAAGAACAGAACAACGAACGCCAGCCCGGCCAGAAGAACATACGCGGGCCTAAAGGCCCTGGGCAGAACGGGGCGCTCGTTCATCAGCGCCAGCGCGTAGAACAGCGCAAGGCCGAGCGCCAGCGACAACAACAGCTTATCCCACCCGTCCCTGGAGCCGGACATCCCCGCCATGTGCCAGGCCACGGCGCAGGCGCCCAGCGCCGCCATCACGGCGGCCGGGAAACGGCGCACGGTACGCAAAAGCTCTTCCCCGACGAATTGAACCGACGGTAAACGCATGATAACCCCCTATTCCCCGGCCAGAAAACCGGTCACGATATTGATCAGAACCGAAATTTTAAACACTTTCATGAGATAAATGAGATAACAGGGCGCTGTCACTGGTTTCCTCTATTCTTCAAAACCCTGACCCCGTTATCCGATCGTAATAGGGCGCTGTCTATTTTCCTTCCCTACAGCGACTGGTCGCTTTTTTTGATATTATAGCTTTGATGACCGTTTTTCACAAAATGTTGGGCTGTTTTCGTGCCTGTGCTCACGACAATCATTATGTTTTCGATATTTCTGCTGGCTGGGTTGTGAACTGGTTGCGGCCAGGCACCGCAAATATATTCATATGGCAATAATCTCCACTCTTATTATTGTGTTCATAGTCCTACTACTAGCCATAATACTATTCTATCGAAAGAAACCAATACTTACCGCAAGGATAATAGCCGGCAACGGTTCTGTTAAGGTAGATATATTCCCAGAGATTACCGAAAGCAAGCAAATACTTGCGTTATTGTATTGTTACTTAGCTAAAATTTATTGGCTTGCATTAACTGAAGAAAATGCAATGCCTACATTAAACAACGTATTTAATATATCACTAAAGAATTGGCCAAATAAGACAGATGTTGATATGATGGCTTCTATATATCCGCAGCAGTCTATCTATAAAGTCGATTTGCGCACATTAAAAAAAGGCAATAGTTATTACGTTGTAAACAGTTTACCATTGAAAAGCTACTCGCTTGATTTAATAACACAATATTTCTTCCTGCAAAATTTTGTGTTAAACAAACTTCCGCAAAATATTCTTTTAAAGCAGAAAGATAATTTTCAGTCTTTTTACAAAGAGCTATGTGCTTTAAATGTTACCGAGGGGATCTCAAGTTTGGGCGCAGGCTTCAATTTAGCGAACAAATACATAAACAAAATTGTTGAGAAAGGAAGCGAGGCAACACCAGAAACAGATCGATTATTTTGCAAAACACCCGGTTGTGACGCACCACATATGGAATGTGACGCTAGTACTGCACGCGCCCTACTCCAGACACAGCTCCACACTAATCCGAATCAAAAGTATACATTTGACTGCAACCGCTGCTTTAAAACGACAGAATACAGCTATTCTGAAATCATGCGGCGCATCCCGCTCGAGAAACGTCCCAAGCCATGCCCGGAAGGTGAGTTTTGGGCGTTTGTTTTATTAGAGCTTCCGACATCGGATAAAATGCTAGACAGAGCATTCTTCGGTGAACCCATTCGTTTGCGGCTGGTACGCGAAGTGGGTTATGATTGGTATGCAAAATTGGTTACCCCTACACGCTTTTTACAAGGGTGCTTACCGACCGATTTGCTGGTTGGTTACCGGGTCGGCGAATTCAATATCTGTAGTCATCTTTTTAGAGAGAATCAACTGGTGGAGCTGCCCCTTGTACCCGGGATTCCACAGAATTCAGAATTCGCACTATTCTTCCAGGCCAAGAAGGATCGCACCTCTGGTTTCCGCTCGGGAACATTATTTTGTCCTAATCCGTCATGCGCATATCCGTTCCAGCTTACCCACACACAGTTTCTTGCCAAGAGTACTCACGCAGAGCAGGCTATGCAACAAGCTCCCGGAGATTCGTATATGTGTTTCTTAATATGTCCAAAATGCGGGACCGTACGAGTAGTAAACGAGCAGTCTTTTGAAAACATTGTTCGCATTTGAACGAAACAACTCCTTTCCTTTATTGTTCATTTTGCTCTTTAGTCAAGGAGTGACAAATTAGTAGCGCGACCTCCGCCCCCTCACTAAACAATTACTCTCCAATCTAACCCCTGTTCTGCAGCCTTAACTTTTCTTTCTACCTTTTCAAAATCCGCGACATAACTCTTATACTTATTCGTCATGTTTTTAATTGACTCTCGAAGGTATCTTTCAATGGTATTAAGCCGATCTTTCCCCTCATCTGTAATTTTAGGAGAGGTCAATATTTCAGGGAACAAAAGCAACAAAAGACGTGTTAAGCACCAGGTTAATACAATTGTCTCATTCATGGGAATTGTTATAGCAGTTTTATCATAGCTCAATTCCATTGCAACAGGACGCACTTTCCCCCTACTCAAATCACCAAGATAGAAGAGAACTCGATGAGATTTACCATGTGCTACCGTTGAACTTAAGCCCCAAAAAGAATTCCAATCGTTGATGGCTAAATCATCCTTAATGAGTTCTGTAAGATTAAATGGCTTTCCCTTCGTAAGCCGTTTTTTTGCGAATATCCCTTCATAATCTGATGGGTAAAGCGAAATAAATATTATTTTAAAAACACTTTCGAAAACACTCCTATTTACCATTGTCGCTTCAGAATAGAAACCTTCACTCCAATCATCAAATCCTCGATATAAAGATTCGAGAGTTCCCGGGAAAAATAAGTATTGCGCGCCCCTATGTTTAGGCCAGTGAGTTTTTGATTCATAGTTCAATGCGTCCACCACTTCCACCAATATGTCAAACGCCTGCTCAAAAGCAATCACATAACCCGGATAATTTTTAAGGCACTTTCTTTTATGAAATTCTTTAAACTTTATCATCTTCCCCACCATTTCTGAAGGGGGATAATTTCTCACTGTTTTTGCATCTTCTATGTTTCCCATATGTGCCCCTACAGAGACGTTGATGAAGGAATGACTAATTACCAACAGGGAGGCGGCGTGTTTCCCTCACTCGCATTGAGGGGGTTAGGCCCGTGGTTTTTGCGGAGTCGCTATCATTAGCGACCGGCGAAGAATGTTTGAGGAGCGCACTGTGTGCGCGACGGGTGCGCAGCACAATTCAGTAGAACAGGTTCTTCGCCGGCAACAAACCACGGGCATCTTCCCCGAACCCCCGGTCGGGCGAGTGAGGGGAATACGCCGCCGACCGGGGAAGCACCTGGGACTAGATCCCGGCTTTCGCCGGGATGACGGAACTACTGGATCCCGGCCTTTGCCGGGATGACGGAGCGACTGGATCCCGGCCTTCGCCGGGATGACAGAACGACTGGATCCCGGCTTTCGCCGGGATGACGGAGCGACTGGATCCCGGCCTTCGCCGGGATGACGATAGAGCGTTAACGCTCTATCGTCACTTCGGTGGAGGCGGTGCGGCCGAAGACTTCGGGCTCGTACATTCCTTCCACGAAAGAGGACGGGCCGTAGTAGGTGCCGGGCGTGGTGGCCTGCACTATGTAGGAATACTTGTGCTCGCCCTTGGTAAGGTAGTCGGCGAAGATGAGCACGCGGTCGTCGTACTGCTCGCTCCGCTCGAATTCCCCCCACCAGCCGCCGCGCTCACCCTTCTCCGCCAACTGCCCGGCGTCCTCGGTGCTCTCCACCGCGAACGCCGTGTTCACAACTTCAAAACCCGCCGGCACCGGATCGTTCACCGCCACGAATGTCCGGTCCTGCTTCGTCTTAACCGTGATAGTCACCACAGCGCGCGAGCCCGCCTTGAACGGCCCCGACCCGCCCGCCATCGGCTTGATCTCCCGGCTTATCTCGAACCCCTCGAACGCCGGGTTGTCCCGCTTCTGCGGCGTAAAACCCATACGCGCCGTATAATACAGCCGCCCGGTGCCGGTCTTTGCGAACAGCAGCTTCGCCTTGTCCTCCGCGCCGAAAACCCTGTCGAACCCAGCCTCGCCCGTGACCGAAGCCAGCGTCCTGCCCGCGAACTTCCCCTGCGCCAGCGCGTTCACCGCGTCGCCCTGCTTCATCACCGAAGCCGTGAAGTCCGGCACCGCCTTCTCGTAGCGCCGGTAGAAGTCCTGGAAAGCCCGCAGCGCCCAGGAGTTCTCCTGCGTGGTCCGCCAGCGGCCTTTGGCCTTGCGCTCACCGGTCAGCCACTGCACCGCCTTCTCGTCGCCCGGGAACCCGCCCTCCGCGTTCAGCAGCGCGTCCAGCATAACCGCCGTGGTCTTCACATTGGAATTATGCACCCACGGCATTTCCTCCGTGTCCTCAAAATGCATCAGCGTGGGCGAATACCGCCCCTGGTTCATAATATCCGCCGCCAGGTCCTTCCGGGCCTTCTCGTCGAAGTCCAGCAGCTTCGCCGCCATCAGCATATACGCCTTGCCGAGGTACGGCACCTGGTCCCGCCTCATATAGAGCTGGTTGAAGTAGGCCGTCATCTTCTCACCGTGCAGCGCCAGCGCGTACACCGAATAGGCGCGCGCCGCGTAGTCCTCGCTGCGGCTGTACGGATAGGCCCAGTCCGTCTTCGGATTGGAAAGATAGCCCTTCAGCCAGTCCACCGCCCGGTTGATGACCGCGCCGTTCGAAGAATAGCCTTCCTTCGACGCCAGCGCCGACGCCTCAAGCGCGTAAGCGGTGATGTACGGGTCCGCCTCGCGGCAATAGCCGGTCCAGTAACAGAACCCGCCTGACGAATGCTGGTAATCACCCAGCCGGGCGAAGATCTTCAGCGTCTCCGCCTTCAGCGTGCCCAGGCTGCCCAGCTTGAACTCCTCGATGAGCGCCGAACCGGTGACCACCGGCATAGCGCGCGAAAGCTTCTGCTCAAGACAGCCGTACGGGTATTCCAG
>CAZJUL010000001.1:0-32589 GCA_964549095.1 uncultured Elusimicrobiaceae bacterium | reverse complement strand
GCCCTTAAAAATCTGGATATCAGCACGGGGAATAAGCGGGCGCTTATCGTTCACGAGATCTTCGACGGCACCAACAATTACATGAAGGACGGCACCGTTATCCGCCAGGTCCTGAATAAACTTAACGAGATAGACTTCAACAGCTCGGAAGACAGGCACGTATTTGGCGACATTTACGAAACCATACTCAAAGACCTTCAAAGCTCCGGCAAATACGGTGAGTTTTACACCCCGCGCGCCATAACCGAATTTATAACGGAAACAATAAACCCGCGCCTTGGGGAAAAGGTTCTTGACCCGTCCTGCGGCACCGGCGGCTTCCTCACCAGCGCTATTGAAAACATCCGGAGGCAGGATATTAAAGGCGTTAAGAACCTGCGCCAGCTTGAAAAAGACATACACGGCATGGAATTAAAGCCCTTGCCATTCATGCTATGCGTCACAAATCTTATCCTGCACGACATTGAAGTGCCGAATGTGGATTATATAGACAGCCTGAACAGGGAATATACCACGATAGGGCAAAAAGACAAAGTGGACGTTATTTTAGCCAATCCGCCCTTTGGCGCTTCCGTTAAGCAGGGAGTGGAAACAAATTACCCGCAGGCCTTCCGCACCACCGAAAGCGCCGACCTTTTCCTGCTTGTAATGATACGCTACCTGCGCGAGGGCGGCCGCGCCGGCATTGTTCTGCCCGACGGCTCCCTTACCGGCGACGGCGTAAAGCAGCGCATCCGCCAGCACTTCCTTGAAAACTGCAACCTGCACACCGTAGTGCGGCTACCCAATTCCGTTTTTCAGCCCTATGCCAGCGTTGCCACCAACCTGCTTTTCTTTGAGCGGGGGAAACCCACCCGCGAAATCTGGTACTACGAGCACAAACTCCCCGAAGGCGTTAAAGCTTACAGCAAAACCAAGCCCATCCAGAAATCCGAATTCGACGGCCTGAAGAAGTGGTGGAAGAAGCGCAAAGAAACCGACCAGGCCTGGAAGGTCCCCATAGCCGACATAATAAAGAACGGCTACAACCTGGACATAAAGAACCCGCACATCCCCGAGCCCGAAAAAACCTATTCCAGTGCCGAGCTTCTTAATATGCTCCACGATTCTTTTTGCAAGAGTGATGAGCTTTTAAAACAAATAAAGTCAGAATTAACTCATGAGTAATTCCTCAACGCAAGACACGACTCCGGCCGAAAGCTATCGGATATTAGAACGCAGTCCGATCGGACTAGCGGCGAAATATATTTTTGATATTGTTTTGAGTCAAATAGAAGCAAAACCGCTTAGAAATTTTATTGTTGATATTAAAACTGGGAAGACCCCACCGACAACCCTTAGGCAATATTACGAAAGTGCAGATATTGACTGGTATAGACCAAGTGATATCGGAAGGGAAATGCACCTCTGTTCCGCCAGCAAGAAAATATCAAAATCTGCGATAAATGACAATAAAGCAACCCTATATAAAAAGGGGGCAATCCTAATTAATTGCATTGGGGATATCGGGCGGGTAGGGATATTAACGCGCGAGGGGTGTTCAAATCAACAAATAACAGGTGTTTCTCTTTCCGAAAACGTGTTGCCGGAATATGCATATTTCTTTTTTTTATCTCACAGGGAATTACTGCAAGCGGATCATTCAAAAACCACTTTGCCTATTATAAATCAATCAAAATTACTGAGGCTTCCATTTAAGCGTGTTGAGATTAATGAACAAATCAGAATCATAAAATTTTTAAACTTTCTGCTTGAATCATGGAAAAATAAAATACCACCAAGCACCGAGCGGTTAAAAGAATTTTACCTCAATGGTGATATTTTTTTAAAATTCTTTGTAGCAGATAGATTAATAAACGAATCTGCTTCTAATTTTCAACAACAGTTTCTCTTGTTAGCTCAACTGCGCCAGCAAATCCTGCAAGACGCCATTGAAGGCAAACTGACCGCCGACTGGCGCAAAAAGAACCCCGCTCTGATCACCGGCGAAAACCACGCCTCAAAACTTCTGGAAAAAATCAAATCCGAAAAAGCCCGGCTAATTCAGCAAGGCAAACTTAAAAAAGAAAAAAACCTGCCCCCAATAACCGAAGCCGAAAAGCCGTTCCCATTGCCGGAAGGCTGGACTTGGTGCCGTCTGGGTGAAATATCTGAATTGATTACCAGCGGATCAAGAGACTGGGCGAAATATTATAACAGTGACGGCCGGGCTAAATTTGTTCGTATGGGTGACTTATCTCATGATGGGTATCTGCTTAAGCTGGAAGATATCCAGTATGTTGATCCACCTAAAACAGGAGAAGGTACCAGGACAGCGTTAATAAAAGAAGACATACTTGTGTCTATTACCGGCGATATCGGATGGATGGGGTTGGTCCCAGAGGGTTTTGGAGAAGCCTATGTGAATCAACATACGGCCGTTGTACGTTTAACAGCTATCATGCGTGGGACATTCATCCCTAAATTATTTTTGTCATCATTTGCCCGGAGACAATTCGATTCCCCACAACGTGGGATTAAAAACAGCTTTAGACTTACCGATTTGGAATATATTCTTCTTCCTTTGCCACCGCTATCTGAACAACAAGTGATAATTGATCGAGTTGATAAAATCTTGTTAGTCGTTAATAGGCTAACAGAATATGTCTTAGAGCGCACAAATCATTCCGAAATGCTTATGCAATCAGTTTTGCGCGAAGCTTTTAATTCTCCTGTCGCGGAGAATATGTCTCCACGCACTAAAGCGCAGTAGTTGGCTATCACTATGTTGACCCAGGAAACACTTAAAAAGATTGCCAGGTTCAAAAAACACTACCGTCCTGGGCGGAAACAATTGTGTTTATGCGGGAGCGAGGAAAAATATAAGAGATGTTGCGCACCACTAATCGACAAAAAGCACAGTGGTGAAGATCTTTTGAGGCAAGCAGAGGAATGTTTTAAAAGGCGGAATTATTCCGAGGCTGAAAAGTATTTTAGAGCCCACCTGACACAATACCTGATATGGTACAAAGAGCATACAGAGCCGTTATTGCAGCATGAGCCAAAAGCGGCTGAATGGATATTACCTGTAGATATAGAAGCCATTATTGGAATTGCTCTTTCTTTGTCCAAAACCCTTCATAAACTCGGGAAAGATAAAAAGATAATTGTTGTGTTCAGACAACTTGCCGCTTTCAAGATTAGCCCGATTTATTGCTTCTATGTTGACTGCCAAAAAGCATTTTGGACTATGCCTAAAAGCAACAAATCTATTAAGCATGGGTTACTGGATATACATGGTATCTCAGTCATTGAAAGTGTTCCGATGACAGCTACTGGAATAATGTCACTTAGTATGTTTCTGGATCAAGAATACTGCAATCTCCCTGCACATATCGCCCTAATGATCCTGGAAAAGATTCTTGGCCAGGACATATCACCATTTCAAAGGGTTGACCTCTTAACAAAGAAAATTCGAGTGGCGCTTCTTCAGGATGATGCAGCATTAGCTAAATCAGCGGCGACAAGTCTTTTGGATGTCATTAAAACATTGTATCCAGAGAATATTAATCCAGCGGATAGAGCAACTATCCAAAGCATAGCAGAGGCTTATCATATATCGGCTGTGGCACTTGAAGAAAATAAATATCACCATCGCGCAATAACTGTTTGTGCAGAAGCGCTCAAGGAACAATCCCTTGACCCTGACTATGAGGCATCACTCCATTATCTTATATCTCACGCTTATGCAGGGCTGGGGGATCATGTAAAGTCTATAGACTCCTTACACTGTGCAATAAAAAAGCATCAACAACCAGTGTACTGGCTCGATTTAGCGCAAGAGTTGCTTGTTATAAAGAAAACAGATGAATCCTATGAAGCATTATTGCATATAAAGTATAACGCCCTCCCGGAGCCGTTAAAAATCGACTATCTAACTTATAAAGTACATATCGCAGTAATTAGAAATGACCGCACTCTCGCAAAAGAATCACAAGCAGAACTTGAGGCGATTAAGGCTTCTGGTCCGTATCTCCAACTTCTAATAAATTCCACAAGGGCTCTCCTATCGAATTTTTCAACGCAAAATCAAAATTTATCAATACTGGGTAAAGCTCGGACTTTCATCTCCAAATACGTGGTGCTTCAACCAAACTTTTGTGGCATTGGTATAAATCTAAATGAAATCATAAAGCCCAAAGAACAAGCCCTGCACCGGAAAAAGGAACTAAATGAATAAAACGCTGCCGATGGGCTTGTTGAATATGGCGCATAATCAATTTTTCACCGCGACATGATGCTGTCGCGGTCATGCTTTACACTATTTAAGACGATTTGACCGGAATTCTTATGAAAGCGCTTTTTGACACCAACATCATCATACACCGCGCTAAGGTTCGAGGCAAAAGGTAGCAGGAGACTTTTCTGTACAATAGGTATGCCATGCTAAACAACAAAAGCAATCTTGATTGGCCGGCAAAGGGAACTCGAATATCCTTTGAGAAGTTATGCGCGTGGGGAATATATCTTGCGCGCTGTGATGTCGCAAGAAAAATGCTGGAGTCAAAATCGAAGGGGAATGTCTCGCTTCCCACATGGTATAAATATTGGTTCCCATACTATGCGAACCTTTATATCGTGATTGAGGGGTGGCAAGAAATAAAATTCTACGATCCCCGAATTGATGCCTTAATTAAATCTCATCCAGGAACCATTCAAAAATTGAGACGTCTCCGAAACGCGGTGTTCCATTACCAAAAAAGCATGATTGATGCACGTTTTCGTGAGTTTTTCGAATCTGAGAAAGCAATTGAATGGGCATACGTGTTGAATAATCAGTTTAACCAGTATTTTTATGAAGTTTCCTATAAAGATGTTCCTGGGCCAATTAAAAACAAACAACAAGTAAGGAGTTCTATTAAAAAGTTACTAGGATGGTATCCAAATAGCATTGATGATACCATTGAAAAGACTAAGCTTGTTTTTAAACGCTTCAAAAAACGTGCTCGCAAAAATGATGATTTAGCAGTGATGGCTAAAGATGTGGCGTTGTCTGCGGGCAAGGGGATACGGGTTGCAAGACAAGTAAAAAAAGATCTAAACAAGCTTGTTGATAACTTGTGTTGCGAAATGGCACCTTCCACTAAGGCAAAAAGTGGCAGGCACCTTCTCCATAAAGGTCAAATAGATCCCCAAGATCACAAGTTGATTTTATGACCTCTAAGACAACAAAGTTTGATCTGGTTGCGAACGCAAAAGATTCTCTCGCACATGCTGTAGCGCATATTTCAAACACAGAAGACAAATCTCCGAGTAAGTGGAAAATAGCTGTGAGGGAAGTGGCCCACGTTGTTGAGCTTCTTTTGAAAGAACGGCTTAGGCGGGAGCATCCTGCCCTAATTTGGATTAAGGTGGATGATTACCCATCTATGGATGCTCGGACTGTTGGTGCGGAGGAAGCCGCACTACGGTTGCATAAGATATGTAATATCTGTCTTCCGAAAGGTGACCTGGAAACACTGAAGGCATGTCGAAAACTTAGAAACAGGATTGAACATTGCGAGTTTCAGCTAAATGAAGCAGAAGCTAAAGGAATTGTTGGGCGGTTGTTATCGTTTATCCTTGATTTTTCTAAAACTCACCTTGCAATCGACTTGGAAAAAGAATTTAGAGCGGATGATAGTTGGCGTGAGCTAATTGAAATTGTTGAATTTCGTGAGGCGCACGGGAAAGTGATTGCAGAAAAATTTATACGAGAGAAAACCCCGGCAGATACTTGTCCAGCATGTGGTGAGTACACGTTTAGTCTGGATGATGAACGATGTCAACTATGTGATCATCATGAGTCTCTTTTAGAGTGTGAGCAGTGCAAAAACTTGTTTTTTGAGTCTGAATGTGAAACTGCAACAGAGCCGGATAGTGATGAGGATCATGTCTTTTGCAAAAATTGTTTCAATGACATCATGTATGCTGATGATCAATATGACACATGGAAAGATAGGGGATAGGCGGGACGTTGATTAAACGCTTAAATGTAAGGGGGTTTGACCGGTTTGAAATCAGGGAACAGACTGCTTTTTATTCGGAGAGATGTTATGACTGAAAATTTGCCCGATAAGCGGAGGAGGTCTTGTTATGGCTTTTTTGCCTAAATTTACAATTACTAACGCCATTGCCGCCGGTCTCACAAAAATAGAACGCGCGCGCGGCTTCCTGGATGCGGCCAAGCTTTCAAAGGATTGGATCTCTGAAATGCAAAATCGCGCCCTGGTTCTGGAGGCTCACCACACCACGCATATTGAAGGCACACATCTTACGCTTGAGCAGTCCCAAAAGCTTATGGCGGGCAAGAAGGTTCCCGGCGCCGATCCGGATGATACACGGGAACTCTTAAATTACCGTGGCGCTTTTGACCTGGTGACGGAATATCTGGACAGCGGAGAGGTGATAACGGAAGGGCTTATCCGCGAAATACATAAACGTCTGGTCCAGGGAGTCCGCGGCGACAAAGCATCTCCGGGAGAATACCGGAAAGTCCAGAATTATGTCGTCAATTCCAAAACCGGCCAAACAATTTATACCCCGCCGCCTCCGCACGACGTTCCTAAAATGATGGCGGAGCTTATTGCGTGGCTTAGGTCGGAGCATGGCGTTAATCCCGTGCTGGAGTCCGGCGTCGCCCAATTTCAACTGGTTCATATTCATCCGTTCATTGACGGGAATGGGCGTTCATCCAGGCTTTTGTCCACATTGTGCCTTTACAGAAAAGGATATGACTTTAAGCGATTGTTCACGATCAGCGAATACTATGACCGCAACCGCGCGCCTTTTTACAAGGCGTTGCAAAGCGTAAGAGAAAACAAGCTGGATATCACCTGCTGGCTTGAATACTTTGTGGAAGGCTTGGCAACGCAGATGCGCGAAGTCCAGGAACGCGGCGAGCACATTATCAGGCTGGATGTTCTTTCCCATAAGCATGAATTTAGCAAGAGGCAAATGCTGGCCATTAAACACGCCTTGGCCCATGGTGGATTGACAATCCAGGATTTTGAAGTTTATTGCAGCGGTATCAGCCGCAGAACGCTTCAGCGGGAGTTAAAGGAATTGGTTGAAAAGGGACTGTTGGCGCCGGAAGGGGCGACAAACCGCCTTTACTATCGGCTGGTAAAATAAAAGCCTGAAACTAGCGACAAACTAGCGACACAACTAGCGACAAACTCGCGACGCGGCTTATGACATTTTTACGGGGAAGATAGGAAATGGGGCTAGCCACCATTGATGATATCTTGTTTTATTAAAAGCGCTTGATGAGCATAAAATATCGTGTTTAATAAAGAAGAAATGACAAATGACTGATCAATTTACGCCTGCGGCTGCGCGGCGATGGAAACGGATTCCCCGGGAGGTACAGGAAAAGATCCTGGCCAATGTGTGGTGCGGCAATTGTTGCACCGCCGTTCAAATTGTCCTGGAGACTGCGGAAATAGAAAGTAAAGTTCTGATCCTTAAAGGTAAATGCAAAACATGCGGCAAGGATGTTTGCAGGGTCGTTGAACCCGAAAGCTGAATCGGGGCGCGTACAACAAAAACTGTTTTTCCACCGCGACATGATGCTGTCGCGGTCATGTTGCAGACTATTCTTGACATTGAAAGATTGAATGTTCGGGTCAGGGTATAGAGGAAGGTTGCTTTTGCCGCAAATGAGCTGACGATTAAAGCGGGGAATTATGAAAAAGAACAAACAGATCGCAAAACAGAACACATTCACGGAATTCCTGCTCTACACCGCGCCGAGCGGCAAGGTGAAAGTGGAGATATTTTTGCGCGATGAGAATTTATGGCTCACGCAAAAGAGAATGGCCGATCTTTTTGCCGTTGGCATTCCGGCTATAAACAAACATCTAAAAAACATCTTTGAAACCGGAGAATTACGGGAAGATTCAGTTATTTCCATTTTGGAAACAACTGCCGCGGACGGGAAGAGATATCCAACCAAATTTTACAATCTGGATGCCATTATTTCCGTGGGCTACCGGGTAAACTCAAGGCAGGCGACGCATTTTCGCATCTGGGCGACACAAGTGCTCAAAGAGTATATCATCAAGGGCTTTGCCATGGACGATGCGCGGCTGAAAAACCCGGGTAATATCTTCGGTAAGGATTATTTTGAAGAGCAACTGGCGCGGATCCGCGATATCCGCAGCAGCGAGCGCAGATTCTACCAAAAAGTCACCGACATATACGCCCAGTGCAGCGCTGACTATGATCCGGATGAGGAAATTACCAGGCAGTTTTTTGCCACCGTGCAGAACAAACTTCACTGGGCGATAACCGGCCAGACCGCGGCGGAAATTATTCATAACAGAGTAAATAGCGGAGAATCCAATATGGGGCTCACGAATTGGAAAAATTCTCCCAAAGGACCCATCCGGAAAACCGATGTCGGTATTGCCAAGAATTATCTGAATGAAAAAGAGCTTGATGGGTTGAATAGAATTGTAACGATGTATCTTGACTATGCCGAAATGCAGGCGCAAAAGGGTGTTGTGATGTATATGAAACACTGGGTAGAGAAATTGGACGCCTTTCTGCGCTTTAACGAAAGAGAAGTTCTGCGGGATAGCGGCAGGATCAGCCATGAAGTCGCAACGGCATTAGCCGAAAGCGAATATGAAAAATACCGGATCAATCAAGACCGCAAGCTTGAATCCGACTTTGACCGTGAAGTCACCAAACTGTTGGATTCCAAAAAGAAAAAATCGTGACCAGGAGCCTTTATCTTATGACGATTCTTGAGGTGAGCTTGGGGAAAAACTCATTAAAGAGTTTGACCCTAAAAACAAATCGCGCAAATATGCGAAATATGTCCCAATTTGGGCCTAAATCTTATGTGATGGTCATGTGATGGCGTTCGATATTAAGATTTTATTGTTAGAAAATGCATATACGACATATAGCTGATGTATATAAGGCATATAGTGGTCATGTGATGGTTATGTGATGGGCTGTATTTGTAGGGAATTGGGGATAGGTCTTGAAATTTAGCAAAATCCTTCATTTTTCTGGAGATATAGGACAAACTGCATGAATAGGGAACAAATAATTCGGTTGATGCATGGGTATCATCTGGCTGATGTGTTTAAGAAGTCGGATCAGCAGAAGGGAGTGCTTTTACCTCCGGCGGAAAAAAGCGTGGGGGCGGCGGAATTGATCAGGCTGCCCGACCCGTTAAAGACAAAAATTAAAAAGTCATTAATAACAAGCTGCATCCGCGACAGGAAAAGCGTGAGGAGCTTTGC
Organism: uncultured Elusimicrobiaceae bacterium; assembly: GCA_964549095.1. Classification (GTDB taxonomy): domain Bacteria; phylum Elusimicrobiota; class Elusimicrobia; order Elusimicrobiales; family UBA9959; genus JAHJSU01. Next base: position 23,311 of record CAZJUL010000001.1, on the reverse strand, counting down.
GGATTCGCCGGTATCGCCCGGCGAACTGTCCTATCTGCTTTGGGCCGCGCAGGGAATTAAAGAAGAGGGGGACGACAAAAGACACGCGCATCATGCGATAAAAAGAACGGTCCCGTCGGCGGGTTCCAGGCATCCTTTTGAAACATACGTTGTCGCGCAGAACATTACCGGCTTAAAGCCGGGGATATACAGGTATATCGCTTCGCTGAATTCCCTGGCCGTTGTTAAGGGCACGCCTGTTTCGAAAAAAGCCGTAGCCAAAGCCCTGTGCGGGCAGATATTCTGCGCCAAGGCGCCCGTTCTGTTCATCTGGACCGCGCTGCCGTACCGCACCGAGTGGAGATACGGCATAGAACATGCCATGAAGTCCGTCCTCCTGGACGCCGGGCATGTGGGGCAGAATCTGCATATGGCCTGCGAGGCGCTGGGGCTTGGCACCTGCATGATAGGCGCGTATTTCCAGGAATTGACCGATAACCTGGTGAAAGCGGACGGCAAAGAAGAGTTTTCCGTTTACCTGGCGCCGGTCGGCAGATGCAGAGGGTAGGGCCGCCTGGCCCCGGCAGATAGAGAATATATAAACTTGCCTTATGACTCCTGAAGAAATATTAAAAATGCGGTGGGGCTACGATTCCTTCAAGCCGCTGCAGAAAGAGGCCATAGCGGCCGCGCTGGCCGGGCGGGACTGCCTGGTAGTGCTGCCCACCGGCGGCGGCAAAAGCCTGTGCTACCAGCTTCCGGCGGCGGCGGGGAAGGGGCTGGTGCTGGTGGTGTCCCCGCTCATAGCCCTTATGGACGACCAGGTGGCGGCGGCGCGCGAGGCCGGGCTGGCCGCCGACGCGCTGCATTCCAACCTTAAAGCCGGGCCCCGCCGCGAAGCTTACGCCAACCTGGCCTGCGGCAGGACGGAACTGCTCTACGCAAGCCCGGAACGCCTGCTGGCCGGCGACCTTGTCGAGACGCTGGCCCCGCGCCTTATCCTGGCCGCGATAGACGAGGCGCACTGCGTTTCGCACTGGGGGCACGAATTCAGGCCCGAGTACCGCCGCCTTACCGAGGCGCTGGATAAGTTCCCGAAAGCCGCGCGGATGGCGCTCACGGCCACCGCCACGCCGGGCGTGCAGAAGGATATTTTAGACCAGCTCGGCCTGCGCTCGCCGGAAATACTCATAGGCCACCCGGACCGGCCCAACCTGGTTTACCGCGCTTTCCCGCGCCGCGACCAGTTAAAGCAGGTGCTGGAGATAGTGCGCCGCCATCCCGGCGAGGGCGGCATTGTTTACGCGCAGACGCGAAAAGACGTGGAGCGCCTGGCCGCGAACTTGAAGGCAGAGGGCGTCTCCTGCGCGCCCTACCACGCCGGGCTGGGCGCCGAAGAGAGGCGCAAGGCGCAGGAAGATTTCGTAAAAGAGCGGCTGGACGTCATAGTGGCGACCATCGCCTTCGGCATGGGGATAGACCGCCCGGACGTGCGCTATGTGGTTCACGCCAACACGCCGCGTTCGGTGGAGCATTACCAGCAGGAAAGCGGCCGCGCCGGCCGCGACGGATTCAGCGCCGAGTGCACGCTGCTCTTCTCCGCCTCCGACCTGGCCACGCACCGCTGGCTGGCCAAGAAGGACCTGATGTCCCCGGAGCGGGAGCGGGCCGTGGAGCGCCAGCTGCGCGACATAGGCCGCTACGCGGTGGCGCCGGTGTGCCGCCACAGCCTGCTCTCCACGCATTTCGGCGCGCCGTACCCGGCGGACGGCTCCGCGCCCGGCGAAGAGGGCTGCGGCGCCTGCGATGTCTGCCTGGGCGAGACCAAGGGCCTGTCGGAAGAGGAAGCCCGTCTCACCGCCAAGAAAGTCCTGAGCGCGGCCTGGCGCGCGGAAGGGCGGTACGGCGCCGGCTACGTGGTGAACCTGCTGCTCGGCAAGGGCGACGAGCGCACGGCTCGCAACGGCCACGACAAACTGCAGGTGTTCGGCCTGCTGAAGGACGCCGGCGAGGCCGCGGTGCGCTCCTGGATGGACCAGCTTATAGTGCAGGATTACCTGGAAGTCGTGGAAGACGGGCTTTACCCTCTCCTGCGCATCACGGAGGCCGGGCGGGCGCTCTGCCGCGACGAGGGGCAGGTCCGCCTGGGCGTGCCGGTCCCGCCGAAGGCGAAGGGCAAAGCGAAAGGCGGGAAGAAAGCGAAGAAAAAGAGGGCCCTGGCCTTAGTTCTCCGGACGGAGGATGAGGAACTTTTCGAGCGGCTGCGCGCGCTGCGGCGCAGCCTGGCCGACAAGGCCGGCATACCGTCCTACGCCATCTTCAACGACAGCACGCTGGCGGAGATGGCCGCCGCCAGGCCGCAAACCCTCTACCACCTGCGCGCGATAAAAGGCATAGGCGAATACCGGCTGAAAAAGTACGGGCAGCTGTTCCTCGACGCCATCTCCGCCGTTTCCCCGTCGGAAGAATGATGAGAACAACGGCCTGCTCCGCCGGAGAGCCGCGTCTTTCCGGGCCGGGAATTCCGGGCGGAATAATTTAAAAAATGTTTTTGGTTTTTGCCGCAAAACGCGCCGCGCGTTCCGCGTTTTTTTCTTCCCGTCGTGGATTTGCAGGCGCCGCGCAAATTGTGTAGTATTGAGCTATCAGTCCGCGTGAACGATTTCCGCGCCGGAGGCGCGGGGCAGGGCCCAAAAACCCAATCCAAAAGAACCGAACGCTTGCCGGGCTAATCCAAATTTCGCGGAGAGTAGAAAATGTCCCCCATCAAGAAGCGTCCGTACAAGATAGCGTTCATCTCCACCCACGGTACCGGTAAAACCACCCTCTGTTACGAAGTAGCCGCAGAACTCAAGAAACACGGGCTCAAAGTAAAAGTATTCTCCGAAATAGCGGCCTCCGCTTACGAGCAGGGCATCCCGATAAACGAGACCACCACCCTGCCGGCCCAGCTTTACATAATGATGCAGCACATCACCGAAGAGCTCCGCGCCATAATCCGGAACTACCAGGTGGTCATCTGCGACAGGAGCGTGTTCGACAACCTGGTCTACATGGAGCGCCGCTGCGGCGAGAACAAGTTTATCCGCGACTTCCTGCAGGGCTACGCCGAGAAATTCCAGTACGACATGATCTACAAGCTGCCGCTGATCGGCAACCTGGAGGACGACGGCATACGCGAGGCCTACAACAAAGAATTCCAGGTGGACATCTACGACCGCCTGAACAAGCTGCTGGAGGACCTGAACATCCCCCACAGGACGCTGCCGCTGCCCAGCACCGAGAAGCGCAAGGAATGGTCCGACAGGATAGTGGATGAGACCCTGGAAGCCATCAAGCAGGCCCGCGCCGCCGAAAAGCTGGCGCTGGAGCAGGTCAAGACCGAAGCGGTCCTGGCCGAAGCCGCGGGGCAGAACAAGTAAGCTTCGGATCATCAGCTTAGAATAAGGGCGACACGAAAACCTCGTGCCGCCCTTGCTGTTTATGGATTCCTGCCCCATAGTCCTGGAAGTTTTGAGCGGCTATAATTAAATATATATAATAGTAGTTCCTTCCGAAATTTACTGCTTTGATTGGAGACATCATGCGCGCAATAACCCTGTCCCGCTCTGTTAAATCCCTTGATCGGTTTTTAGCCCGGCCGCTGGTCGCGCTGTTTGCGGCCGGCTTGCTCATAGCCGGACTTTCCGCGGAGGGCCAAGCTATTGGGACCTCTGTTCCTACCAGCCCGAACGCCACATCCGATTCCTTTACCTGGGTCGACTCCCTTAATCCTGCGGGCACGCTCTACCACGCTCAGGCGGCCACCGACGAAGCTTTTAGCTCGACAGCAGCTTCTTCCGACACCTATAACCTGAGCGCGGTTTTCTCCGGTCTTTCGGCCAACGCCACATATTATTTCCGCGTGTCCGCGGAGTACGCGGGCGTTTCGGCCTATACTTCCACCGTTTCGGCCGTGACGCACATAGAAACACCCTCTTCCGTGACCTTCGCGGAAGTCTCGACCGGCTCCCTGATAGTTTCGGCCGAAGCCTCGTTTACGAAGCTGGGGACCGGTCTGTCCGCGGTGGAACTGGCCAAGGACGGTTCCTATGGTTCCTGGGGGGCCGGAGACACATGGGCCATAAAGGGCGCGCATCCCAATTTTCAGGGGCTGGCGGCAGCGGAATCCGGCGGCAAGATCTATCTTTTCGGCGGACTCACTTATATCGGGTTTTACGAAGAGGACCCGGAGAATCCGGGGATGCCGATGTGGGTATATAACACAGCGACCTATAATACCACGGTAACCGAATTTGACCCGGTTACCGGCGCCTATACCGCCAGGACCGCCATGCCCACCGGCCGCGCCTATGCGGCGGCCGCCGCGGCGAATGGGAAGATCTATGTCATGGGCGGCTATAACGGCGGCAACCTGTCGGCGAACGAGGAATACGATCCCGCGGCCAATACCTGGGCCACAAGAACGGCTATGCCTACGGCCCGTAGAGAGCTGGCGGCGGCGGTGGTGGACGGGAATATTTACGCGATGGGCGGGTTCAGCGGCGCCTACTCCGCCAAGAACGAAAAGTATTATCCCAACTCCAATACCTGGTCGGCCGGCACCGATATGCCGACAGCGCGCACGAACCTGGGGGCGGCGGCTATCAACGGCAAGATCTACGCCATAGGCGGCAACAGCGGCGGCGACCTTGCCGTCAACGAAGAATACGATCCCGCATCCCATAGCTGGTCCGACAGGGCGCCGATGCCAGCAGCGGGGAGCGGGCTGGGTGCGGCGGTCTCGGGAGGCAAGGTTTACGTCATGGGCGCGAACCACCCCAATAACAACCTGGAATATGACCCGGCCGCCGATGCCTGGACCGTCAGGGCCTACCTTAACTTCAGCGATGAGTACTCCTGGGCGGCCGTAACGGTGAACAGGGCGATATATTTATTCCTCGCCTACTCCGATGATATTGTCGACGGAGGGTCCTACTCGCAGTTCGCCGCGCTTTATATGCCCCCGGGAACGCAAAGCTTCGGCGGCCTAACCCCCAACACACAGTACTCCTTCAAGGCCAAGGCGCGCAATTCTGCGGGCGTAGAAACAGCCGAAAGCCCGGCTGTTTCCACTTATACTTTGGCCGTGGCCCCGACAGCCGCCGCGACCCCTATTTCCTCGGTCAGCTCTTTTTCCGTTACCGCTAACTGGCAGGCCAACGGCAATCCCGGGGGAACTGCCTACCGGGCGCAGATATCAGCCTACTCCGATTTTTCTTCGGTGCTGGCCACAGCTTCCGTATCCGATCTGAGCACGACTTTTTCCGGACTGAGGGGCTTTACCGCCTATTATTTCCGCGTGGCGGCCCTGCACCATGACGGCACTGCTACCGCATATGCCACGCTGGGCTCCACCGTTACCCTTGAGGCGCCCACCCCCGCCCCCACTTCCGTCTACTTCGACGAGGTTTCGAGCGCAGCCATAGTCGCCTCCGCCTACGCGCAGGAAGGCTTCGGCAACCTGCAGACGGGGCAGGCCGGCGCGGTTGTGGCCAAGGGCGGTGTTTACGCCGCCTGGCGCAGCGGCAATATCTGGACAAGCAAGGCGGCTATGCCGACGGCGCGCGAACAATCTGCGGCAGGAGTTGTATCAGGTAAGCTGTATGTCATAGGCGGCATTAATACGGGCACCAAGTACGCTAACAACGAGGAATATGACCCTGTTTCGAACTCCTGGACCGCAAAGGCGAATATCCCCACTGCCCGTTATAATTTTGCCATAGCGGAAATATCCGGCAAGCTGTACGCCGTGGGCGGGTATAATTCCGGCTACAAGAACACCAACGAAGAATATGACCCAGTGGCGAACACCTGGAGCACGAAAGCCGTGATGCCTACGCCCCGGGAAAAGTTGTCCGCAGTAGCGCTCAACGGCAAACTTTACGCCATGGGCGGGGCGGGAACCAGTACCCTGAACGTCAACGAAGAATATTATCCAGTTACCGACACCTGGACCGCGAAAGCGGTTATGACCACCGCCCGGTACCTGTTCACGGCGGGAGCGATAAACGGCAAGATATACACCGCCGGCGGATATAGCACAACATATACGAATACGACCGAGGCGTACGACCCGGGGACGAACTCGTGGAGCACAAAAGCGGGAATGCCGACAGCCCGCTACGCTTTATCAGGGGGAGTGATAGGCGGGAAGCTGTACGCCGCCGGCGGCGCAGGTGACGGCATCAAGAGCACGACCGAGGAGTACGACCCGGCCAACGATACCTGGAACACGAAAGCGGCGATGCCGGAGGTCAGGTATAACTTCGCGGCGGGCGTGATCGGCGGCAAGCTGTACGCCGCGGGCGGCATGATAGGCGCCGGTATGAGCGTTACCAATACCGCTCTTGAATACGATCCCGGCGTGGCGCACTCGTTCGCCTCCCTGACCCCCAATACCCAGTATGTCTTCAAGGCCAAGGCGCGAGATTCCGCCGGCGTTGAAACGGCTGAAAGCCCCGTGGTTTCCACCTATACGCTGGCCTTCGCCCCAACAGCCGCGGCCGAACCTGTCAGCGGGGTGTTTTTGTCATCACTGACGGTCAGCTGGGCGGATGCCGTGAATCCGGCCGGCACGCTCTATCGCGCACAGCTCTCCACGCTGGCGGCCTTCTCTTTGATAACCGCGGCTTCCGACACCTATAATAAGAGCGCCCTCTTCGAAGGCCTGGACTACGGGACGACTTATTACGCCAGGGTGACCGGCGTGAACGGCAACGGTATCATAACCGATTATTTAAGCCTGGGCTCTACCCGGACCTTCGCGTACATGGCTGCGCCGACCTCCGTCTATTTCGATGAGATCTCGAGCGCCTCCATAGTCGCGTCCGCTTACACGGCGGAAGGTTTTTTCGGGCTTCAGACGCTGCAGGCCGGCGCTTTAGTTGCCAAGAACGGGACTTACGCCGACTGGCGCAACGGCAATACCTGGACAAGCAAGGCGACGATGCCCACCGCCCGCCGGTTACTGGCTGCCGGGGCCGTAAACGGGAAACTTTACGCCCTGGGCGGGGACGGGGTAGGGTCCAAGACCGAGAACGAGGAGTACGACCCGGCTTCCAATTCATGGAGCGTAAAAACCCCGATGCCGACCCCCCGTACCGGCCTGGCGGTGGCGGGTATCGGCGGCAAGCTTTACGCCGTGGGCGGGTATGAAGCCTACAGCAGGGACACTAACGAGGCTTACGACCCTGTCACGAATACCTGGAGCACTAAGGCTTCTATGCCCACGCCCCGCTATTGGCTGTCGGCGGCGCCGGTCAATGGCAAGCTCTACGCCATAGGCGGAATGACCACGACCGTGGTGCTGTCGGCCAATGAAGAATATGACCCCGTGGCCGATTCCTGGGCTGTAAAAACGCCCATGCCTTCCGCCCGGTACCTGCTCGCGGCCGGAGTGATCGACGGCAGGCTGTACGCCTTGGGCGGGCAGGGCTCCACCCTCTATTTCCAGGCCAACGAGGCATACGACCCGCAGTCCGACGCGTGGACCGTGAAAGCTGCCATGCCCACCGGGCGCTATTGTTTAACGGCCGGCGTAATGGGCGGCAAGCTGTATGCTATAGGTGGCTGGACCGGAGCAGTTTCCAGCAAGAACGAAGAATATGACCCGGTGGCGAACCTCTGGACCGAAAAGGCTGCGCTTCCACCGGGAAATTACGACTTCGCCTCCGGAGTGGTCAACGGCCGGCTGTACGCCGTGGGCGGCTGGAACGGCGCCGGCATATCCGTGACCAATACCAACTGGGAATACGACCCGGGCGTTTCACATGTGTTCTCCGGGCTGACGCCGAACACGCTGTATAATTTCAAGGCTAAGGCCCGCGACGCCCTCGGCGCGGAAACGGGCGAGAGCGCCGAAATTTCCACCTACACGCTGGCGGCAGTGCCGGCGGTCCCGGCCGAGCCTTTCAGCGGCGTAACCCTGTCCACGCTGACGGCCAACTGGTCCGACGATGCGAACCCGGCCGGCACGCTTTACCGTGTCCAACTCTCTTCGCTGGCCGCTTTCTCTTTGATAACCGCGTCCTCCGACACTTACAATAAGAGCGCCCTCTTTGCGGGCCTGGAGTACGGCACGGTTTATTACGCCAGGGTGGCCGCTATCAGCGCGGCCGGCCTTGTCACGGATTATCAAAGCCTGGGCTCGATCAGTACGCTGACCGATATGACGACGCCGACCTCGGTCTATTTCGACGAGGTGTCCAGCGCCAGCATTGTCGCTTCCGCCTACGCGCCGGCGGCTTTTGAGGACCTTGATGTGGATCTGGCGGGTGTCGTGGTGGCCAAGAACGGCGTTTACGCCGACTGGCGCAGCGGCAATGCCTGGACGGCGAAAGAGGCGATGACCGCGGCGCGCGGCGGCGCGGCTGCGGCGGCTGTCAACGGCAAGCTGTACCTGGTGGGCGGCGGCCCCTGGGAAGGCGAGCTCACCACCAACGAAGAATACGACCCGGCGAGCAACGCCTGGACCGCGAAGGCCTCCATGTCCATAGCCCGCAGCCAGCTAGCCGCGGTCGGGCTGAGCGGAAAGGTATACGCCATAGGCGGGGTGGGCAACTGGTCCATATACGCCGAGACCGAGGAATACGATCCCGAAACCAACGCCTGGACCCTGAAGGCCTCAATGCCGACGGGCCGGGACGCCCATTCGGGCGAGGCGGTGAACGGGAAGATATATGTCGCCGGCGGCTATAACGGCTCGTCCCCAGACGCTATGAATTACGAATACGACGCCGCCGCCGACACCTGGACGACCAAAGCGGGCATGCCGTATGTCCGCTACGGGCACACTGCGGCGGCCGTGGACGGCAAGGTGTATATCCTGGGCGGCACCGGGGACAGCGCCGGGGGCTGGGCCGACAATCTCTCCACGATGTACGCTTACGATCCCGGCACGGACGCCTGGACCGAAAAAACCTCGCTGCCGGCTGGCCGCTACGGTTCCGCCGCCGCGGCGGCAGGCGGAAAACTGTACGCCATAGGCGGCCATGACGGCGGCGACCCGGCGGCCTACCTGGCCACGAATGAAGAGTACGACCCGTCAGCCGACGCCTGGACGGCGAAAGCGTCCATGCCCACCGCTCGCCACAGCGCGTACGCCGCGGCAATAGATGGCAAACTGTACGTCATAGGCGGGTCCAACGGCGCAAACCTGACTACGAACGAAATGTACGACCCCGGCGTGGCGCATCAATTCGCCGGGCTGACCCCGAACACGCAGTACACCTTCAAGGCCAAGGCCAGGAGCGCCGCCGGCATCGAAACCGCGGAAAGCCCCGTGGTCTCCACCTACACGCTGGCGGCCGTGCCCGGCGCGCCCGCGTTCACGGAGATAAGCTCCTTCTCGCTCACGGCCTCCTGGGCCGCGAACAATAACCCGGCCGGAACGACCTACATCGCTGAGATCTCGTCTAACAGCTTCGCCACCGCAGTCGCTTCACAGACTATAGCGACGGGCGCGGCTTTTAGTTCGCTCGCGGTCAATTCCGCTTATGCTATTCGTGTTAAGGCAGTGAACTCCGGCGGGATACATACCGGCTATTCGGCGGTAAGCTCGACCTATACGGCGATCGAAGCGCCGACCAGCGTTTACCTGGACGAGGTGGGAACGACGACCATCGTGGCTTCCGCCTACGCCGCGGCTTTCACCAATATCGGGTCCGGCTCGGCCGGGGCCGTGGTCGCGAAAGACGGCGCCTACGCCGACTGGCGCGGCGGCAACAACGCCTGGTCCGCGAAAGCGGCTCTGCCCACCGCGCGGCCTAATGCGGCGGTCGGCGTCATCGGCGGGAAAATGTATGTGGCCGGCGGCGGTGTGGTGTGGGATACTTGGTCCCTTGCCTCCGCGGTCAACGAAGAATATGACCCGGTGGCGGACGCCTGGACGGCGAAAACGCCGATGCCCGAGGCCCGCGGCCAGCTGGCGGCGGGGGTGATAGACGGCAAGCTGTACGCGGTGGGGGACGCCAACGAGGCGTATGACCCGGTCTCCAATACCTGGGAGACAAAAGCCGCGATACCCGGCGCGCGCTCCCAGTTCGCGATAGCGTCGGCGGACGGCAAGCTGTACGCCATCGGCGGCATTATCGGCGTAGAACTGAATGAGAACCTGGAATATAACCCGGTGACCGACGCCTGGACCGCTAAAACGCCCATGACCAAGGCCCGCAGGGCCCTGGCCGCAGGGACGATAAACGGCAAAATATACGCCGTCGGCGGATACGGAAACAGGGACGGTGGGGGTTACGAAACGCTTCCTTACACCGAGGAATATGACCCCGCGACCGATAGTTGGACCACGAAAGCCGAGATGAACCAGGCCCGCGAGAACTATGCGGCAGCGGTCATAGGGGGCAAACTGTACGCGGTGGGCGGCCAACAGGGCACAGACAAAGACTACAACGAGGAGTTCGACCCCATAGCCAATACCTGGACGATGAAAGCGGCTTTAACCGCTCCGCGGGCTTACCTGTCGGCAGGGGTGTTGAACGGAAAACTTTACGCGGTGGGCGGAGCCGCCGGCGGCGGCGCCGGGTCCGAAGGCACGGCCCTGACACTGAACGAGATGTACGACCCCGGCACGGCGCAGGCCTTCACCGGGCTGACGCCGAACACGCAGTACGCTTTCAAGGCCAAGGCCCGGAGCTCCGGCGGCACCGAAACGGCCGAAAGCCCCGCGGTCTCCACTTACACGCTGGCCGCAACGCCGGTCGCGGACGCTATCTCGGATGTCAGCACGCGCACCATCCGGGGCAACTGGGCGGCTAACGGCAACCCGGCCGGGACGCTGTATACGGCCGAGCTGTCCACTGACGCCTTCGTCACGCTGGTCGACAGCGCGGCCACCACCGAGCTTTTCGCGTCTTTCTACGCGCTTACGCCGGACACGGCCTACTCCCTGCGCGTGAAAGCAAGGAACGGGGCCGGGACCTATACGGCCTATACTTCGCTCGGCTCTACCGTCACGCTGGCTGCCGAACCGGTGGCCGACGGGCTCGCGGTGGGCTCGACCTATATCTCAGGTTTCTGGACGGAGAACGGCAATCCGTCCGGCACCACCTACATCGCGGAGCTCTCCAGCAACGGGTTCACTAACTACGATTCCAATTACGGCGTGAGCCTGTTCGCTACCTTCACTCCGCTCATTCCCAATACTGCGTATGAGCTGCGCGTGAAGGCGATGAATTCCGCCGGGACGCGGACGGCCTACGCTTCGCTTGGCTCGACGGTCACGCTGGCGGCGGCGCCTTCGTCCGCCGCGGTCTCCGGCGTGGGCGAAACCTCGCTCCTCGCCAACTGGACGGCCAACGGCAATCCCGCCGGCACCGTCTACATAGCCGAGCTGTCCACCGACGCTTTTGTCACCGCCGCTTCTTCGCAGACGACGGGGCTGAGCGCTGGATTCGCTTCGCTTACCGCCAACACCACTTATTATCTGCGCGTTAAGGCCCTGAACTCGGCCGGCACGCCTACGGACTACACGGCGCTCGGTTCCACCATAACCCTCGCTTCCGGCCTGCTGGCCGCGGAGGTCTCCGGCCTGGGCGCCACCGGGCTTACCGCCAACTGGACGGCCAACGGCAACCCCGCCGGCACCGTCTACACGGCTGAACTGTCGGCCGACGGCTTCTCCAGCGCGGTTTCTTCGCAGACGGCCGGTTTAAGCGCGGCTTTCGGTTCGCTTACGCCCAACACCGTCTACGCGCTGCGCGTGAAAGCGGTGAACTCCGCCGGGACCTATACCGGTTATACTTCACTGGGCTCCACCACCACGCTGGCGGCCCTGCCTGCCGCGGCGGCTATCTCCGGTGTGGGCGAAACCGCCGTCACCGCCAACTGGACCGCCAACGCCAACCCCGCGGGCACCGTCTACATAGCGGAACTTTCCGCCGACGCTTTCGCGACCGTGACTTCTTCCCAGACGGTCGGCGTAACCGCGACCTTCAATTCGCTTATCGCCAACACGGCTTACGCTTTGCGCGTGAAAGCGGTCAACTCGGCCGATACGCATACGGGCTATACGACACTCGGCTCCACGCTGACGCTGACGGTGGCCCCGCTGGCCTCCGCTATCACGGAAGTGGGCGTCAACGGCCTTACCGCCAACTGGACGGCCAACAGCAACCCCGCCGGCACCGTTTACCTGGCGCAGGTCTCGGCCGCGTCTAACTTCAGCCCGGTCACGGCCTCCTCGCAGACCATAGCCCTGAACGCAGTATTCTCCGGCCTGACCGCGAACTCGACCTATTACCTGCGCGCGCAGGCTTTCAACGCCAGCGGCGGCAGCGCTTACGCGGACCTGGGCTCCACGCCTACGCTGTCGGCCGTCCCGGCTTCCACCGCCCTGCTGTCAGTCAGCTCGTACGCGGTGAGCATAGACTGGGCGCCCAACGGCAACCCGGAGCCCGGCACCGTCTACCAGGTCTGGCGCGATGTAGATAATTCGTTCAGCCAGCCGGTCTACGCGCTGGTTTCCACCACGACCTATACGGCCGAAGGCCTGGCGGCCTCTACCGCCTATTACTTCAAGGTGCGGGCCATAAATCACGCCGGAACCTACAGCGGCTTCGACTCGGCCATCTCCACCACCACCTACCCGCCGCCCCCCGGCCAGGCGGCCGCGCCCGTCGGCACGGCGCTCGGCATATCGTCGGTGAGCTGGACCTGGACCGCGCTCGCCGGCGCCTCAAGCTACAATATCTACCCGGCCACGGATACGGCTGCGGCCATCGGCGCTTCGGTGACTTCGGCCTTTATACAGGAAGGGCTGACGCCCAACGCCACCTACAGCGTAATGACCGCCGGCGTGAACATCTCCGGGACCGGTCAGCTCTCCGCCGCGGGCACGCCGGTCTGGACGCCGGCAAACCCGCCCACGGGAGCGGCCGCTTCGGCCGTTTACGCCACCAGCGCGACCGTTGTATGGGCGCTGAACGGCAACCCGGCGCTTACGGCCGCGCGGGTGGAACGGTCCACCGACAACGCCGCGTTCGCGGAAGTCTATGCCGGCGGCCTGCTGGCGTATACGGACCCGGACCTGCTGGGCTGCAGCACCTATTATTACCGGGTGCGCAACTTGGGCGGCAACGGCTCATATACCGACTATAACGCCGCGCCGCAGTTCAGGACGCAGGGCTCCACGCCCGCGGCGCCCGGCAACTTCTCCGCCGAATCCCTGGACGGCAACCTCATAGCGCTGACCTGGGAACATTCGCCGTACGAGGGCGTAACCGAATACCGCGTCTATTACGACAGCGGTACCGGCACCATAGATTACGCCACCCCGCTGGCGGTGCTTTCCTCCACGGTGACGGCCTATACTACGGCCGTGCTGACCTCAAGCCCCACCTACAAGTTCGGCCTGCGTGCCAAGAACCGCTGCGGCCTGGAGGACGGCAACACCTCTCTGCTGGCTGCCGCCGGCTCCATCAACAGCCTGACCGGCGTGCGCGCGGCCATAAAGATACCGCAGACCGGCAAGAAGGTGGACGGCAACCGCGTCACCGTGATGGCCGAGCTGACGCTGGGCGATGTCTTCCAGACGGCGCAGGTGAGGTTCCAGTACAAGGCGTCCACCGACGCCGCCTGGACCGATATACCGGCCGCCAGCGCTAACCACCCAAACCCGGATACGACCTTCCCTTATATGATGCATTGGGATGTTTCAAACCTGTTCGGGACCAACTACGACCTGCGCGCCGTGGCCACGGACACGCAGAGCGCGCCCGATACCGCGCCCGGGGCCGTCACCGTCTCGGTGGACTCGCTGGACCCGGACATAAACGAAAACAACGCTGGCGGCAGCTCCGTGACCAAGGACCAGAAGATAAACAACGCCGTGGACAACACCCTGCAGGCGGCGGCCGAGGGTTCCGCGCAGACGACCAGGATCTTTATCCTGGCCGGCTCGCTGAGCGCGTCCACGGTCACGGTCACCGTGACCAATAACCCGGCCTCGGCCCCGGCCGCGCCGGACGATGTAATGACGACCGGCGTAATAACGCAGATCACGCTGTCCAACGGCCAGACGAACTTCTCCGGCGGCCTGACGGCCGCGATAACGCTGGGGTTCGCCGACGAGGACGGGGACGGCATTGTGGACGGCACCACGGTGCGCGCGGATACGCTGGTGATGTATTCGGCCGAAACCCTGGCCGGCCCGTGGCGGCGCGAGTTCGGCTCCACGGTGGACCTCGCCAATAAGACGGTGACCGGCAATACGCCGCACTTCAGTTTCTTCGCGCTGTTCTCGCCGTCCGCCGCGGACCTGAGCGGGGTGCGCGTCTACCCCGTGCCGTTCGTGCCCAACGACGCCTTAACGGACAACGGCGTGCCCTACAGCTCCTCCGACGGCAATTCGGGCATCATCTTCGACACCCTGCCGGCTTCGGTGAAGATAAAGATCTACACCCTGACCGGCCAGCTGGTGGACGAGATAAGCTCGGCCAATTCCTCCGGCAAAATGCAGTGGGACGCCCGGAACGACGGCGGAAAGGACGTGGCCTCGGGCGGCTATATGGCGGTGATCTCGAGTCCCGGCAATAAGACCGTCATAAAGAAAATACTGGTGGTACGGTGAACATCATGAAAAAACTTAACATACTTATACTGCTCGCTGGTTTCGCCGCTCCGGCCTGCGCCGGTTCGGCCGGCGCCGATCCGTTCAACTTCCTGTTCCTGGATTCCGGCGCCCGGGGCGTAGGGCTGGGCGGGGCGTACACGGCTTTGGCCGCGGACGCCAACGCGCTGCACTATAACCCGGCCGGGCTGGGAAAGGTGGCCGACAGGCAGGTCACCTTCATGCATAACCAGTATTTCCAGGACATAACGCAGGAATACCTGGCTTACGCCTCGCCCAAGGGCTGGGGCGCCAGCTTCAACTACCTGGACTTCGGCGGCGCGCCGAACACCACCATCTCCAACCCGTCCGGCACGGGGCTGGGCGAGGTGAACCTGACCGACCTGGCCATAGGCCTGGGCTACGGGCGCGAGCTCAAGCCCGGCGTCTGGGCGGGGGCCGGCCTGAAGCTCATCAGGGAGTCCATCGCCGGGGAATCGGCGCAGGGCCTGGGCCTGGACCTGGGGGCTATGATCTCGCCCGCCGGGATGGAAGGTTTCACTTTCGGCGCGGCCCTGCAGAACCTCGGCTCAACGGTGAAATTCCAGGGCGACGACGAGAATATGCCGCTCAACCTGCGCGCGGGTGCGGCCTACAGCTTCAGCGTCAAAGGGCTGCCCGCCCTGCTGGCGCTGGATATGGTGAAAGAGCGCGGCGATGACGCGTCTGCTTTGCTGGGCGCGGAAGTCATAGTAGCCAATAAGTTCCCGGTAAGGCTTGGGTACAACGGGCGGAACGACGACGGGTCCGGGATAGCGGCCGGGCTGGGCTACATACACAACAACTTCAACTTCGATTACGCTTTCGCGCCGTTCAAGGACCTGGGCTCCACGCACCGCTTCAGCGTGACCTATATGTGGGGCAGGAGCGTGAGGGCCGCCGCGCCGGTAGAGGCGGCCGTTCCCGTTCAGCAGCCGGCGGAACCCGCGCCTGTGGCGCAGCCGGTGCAAGCCCCCGTGTCCGCGGCTGTGGAAGCGCCTGTAGCGCCGGTCCCGCAGCCCGTTGTGCCGGAAACAGCCGCCCCTGCGGCCCCCGCGCAGCCTGTCGAATCCGCGCCGGCGGCTCAGCCCGCCGCGCCGGAAGCTCCGGCTGCACAGCCGGCAGAAGTCCCCGCGCCGGCAGCGCCGGAAACCCCCGCGGCCGTGCCCGCCCAGTAGCACCGGGCTGAATAAAACGAGAAGCCGTCCGCCTTAGGCGGACGGCTTCTTGCTTTTACGGACCAGCCTGTCAGTTGGGCGTCTTCGGGTTGTCCTCGTCGCCGTTTATGTGGGAGAGCGCGGAATTATAGCCCTCGGCCTTGCGGACATTGTCCAGGATAGTCTGCCACGAGGGGCGCTGGCCGGTGGCTACGCTTTTAATAAAGGAGACGTCCACTTTTGCGCCGACATCGAAGGCGGCGCCTATGCCGGTGGTTATGATGTCCAGGTTCTTGCTGCCTTTCGGGTCCGAGGAGCTCTTCTTCAGCTGGAAGAAAGCGGAGTTGTAATAAGCGTAGGTGGAGCAGCCCTGGAATACGAAGATCTGGTACTTGTTCTTCGGGAGCGTCAGCGTCTGGCCGGAATCGGCGGCGAGGCGTTCCGGGTTAAGGTAGCCGCCCAGGCCGGAATGGCCGTCGTAGATGAAGATGTCGGCGGTTTTCATTGCGCTCACGGCTTCCGCCGCGAATTCGCCGCTGTTGGGGTCCATCAGCTGCATATCTATGACCACGGTCTTGCCGCCGGCGCTTAAGGTCAGCTTCTTTGCGCGCGCAGTGTCCGCCGTGGCCTTGAAGCCGAGACCTTTCAGGCCCACGAAAGCGTCCTGGAAGGTTTTTTTGCCCAGGTCGCCGCTGGAGAAGCCCTCGTCCACGCCCACCAGGTAGGAGACCTGCAGGGTGCTGCCGCCGCCGTTGTTGCCGTAAAGCTTGGCGTATTCCGGGTAGGTGTTGTGGGTGACGGGCAGGGGCGCCAGGTCGGTCTGTACGGCTACCAAGTCGTCCCCGGAGATGGGGCAGCCTTCCTGGTAGGGGTTCCAGAAATACCAGAAATCGCCTTCGCTGTTGTAATGCTCGTCGGTGCAGAGGTTGGTGTCGGAATCTTTCGAGGGGAAACCCTTACTGTAAATGGTCACCGGGTCCAGAGGGAGCACGAACTGTATGCGCGTCGCGCCGCCGCCCTGGAAGAGCCCTTTCGCGAACACTACCGTGTCGTCGTAGGTGTAGGTTATCATCGCGTAGCGGGGGCCGCGGTCGGCGGCGTCCTGCGCGCCCTGCAGCGTCACTTTGTAGTCGCCGGAGGGGATGCCGGGATTGTCCACAAAGCCGGGATGGGTGGTGAAAGCGCCGTACATATGCTGCAGCTGGAGGTTCACCAGCTCGGTTATCTTCTGGCGCTGGGAAGGGTTGGACAGCACCTGTGAAATTGCGCCGGTATAGCCGGCGGGGATCTTGTAGAGCATGTTGGCCGTGAACTGCATGCGCGCCTGGCGGGAATCCGCGCCGTACCATTTAGAGCCCAGGTCAGCCACCGCGCCGGCCAGCTGCCCTTCGGGAAGCTGCACGGCCGCCGGGTCCAGTTTAAAGTCCATCGCCTCGGCGCGGGCGCTTATAACCGAAGCGTTCACCGCGAGGTCGCTGAATTCGGCGCAATAAGCGCCGCCCGCGAAGGTCAGTATCAGTGCCGCGAAAATGTTTTTCTTCATATTTTTCCCGTCCGGGTCCGCTTTACGCCGCTTACTGTGAGTCCCCGGCCCTTTCTATAAGATATATCTTCTCAAATTTGCCGCTATTTCCGAATGAGGCTAAAGGCGCAATATTTCATTGGAAAATGACAGCCTTTTTATAGGCCCTTTGGCCCTTGCGGCTTTTTTGCCTTCCCGGGGCGGCTTTTTTGTATTATTAATAGTATGGTTTCCGCCGTTTTTATCCTTAATCCAGCCGCCGGCCACGGGCGCGCCGAAGGCGTCTGGAACGCTTTCCGCGGCGACATACTGCGGGCGATGCCGGACGCCGTGTGCCTGCGCACGGACGGCCCCGGCCACGCCGCCACCCTGGCCCGCGAAGCCCTGGCCGGGGGGGCGAAACTGCTGGTGGCGGTGGGCGGCGACGGGACCTTCAGCGAAGTGCTGGAGGGGGCTATGTCCGCCCCGGCGGCCCTCAGGGACGCGGCCGCCCTGGCTTCCTTGCCCGCCGGCTCGGGCTGCGACTTCGCCCGCCACCTCGGCTATCCGAAGGACCGGGCGGGACTGCTGGATTTGCTTACGCGCGGGCGCAGGCGGCTTGTGGACGCGGGCAGGGCCCGGTTCACCGGCGAAGACGGCTCGCAGCACGAGCGGCATTTCATAAATATCGCGGCTTTCGGCATAGCCGGGGAGGTGGCGCGCAGGGTGCACCGCACCGGCAAGCCAATGGGCGGAAAGCTGAGCTACGCCGTTACTTCGGTAGGGGCGCTGCTGGGCGCCAAAGCAAAAAGCCTGCGCCTTTCCGCGGACGGCCGGGACCTTTCCGGGCGCTACCATATGGGCGTCCTGGCCAACACTTCCTCAATGGGCGGCGGAATGCTTATAGCCCCCGGCGCGGTGGACGATGACGGCGCCTTCGACCTTGTACTGGTCTCCGATATGAGCCGCTTCCGCCTGCTGCGCAATATGCCGCGCATCTACAGCGGGTCCCACCTCGGGCAGGAAGGCGTATCGCTGCTGCGCGTCCGGGTGCTGAAGGCCGAATCGGACGAGGCGGTGTATCTAAATATCGACGGGGAGGCGGAAGGGATGCTGCCCGCCTCTTTCGAGATCCTGCCGAAGGCCGTCCCGGTGCTTGCGCCGCCCGCCGCGGCCGCGTAAGCCCGGCTAAGAGGCGGCCTCCGGCCGCCTTGACAATTGCCGGGACAATCTATATCATTTAATAAACCCGCGCCTTACCGGGTCCACCGCAAACACCGGAGGTTCTTCTGAATGAAAAATTCCCGCTGGCTGGTAATCCCGCTGATAATTGTCGCGTTTTCGGCGCTGCAGCTGCGCGCCCAGGCGCCGGCCGGTCCCGCTAAAACGCAGGCGCCCGCCGCCGATGCCGCGCAGGCCGCCAAAGCGCCGGCGACAGCCCCCGCCCAGTCGGCCGAACAGGCCGAACTGTCCAAACTGACCACCAAAAACCAGCTCGCGGACCAGGAGCTGAAAAGCAGGCTGCAGGAATTCAACAACGAAAAAGAACTGCTCCGGGCGAAGTACGAGCTGGAGATGCAGCAGCAGAAATACAAGATGGCCGCCCTGGAAGCGGAGCTCGGCCGCCTGACCACCGAGAACAAACTTTCGACCGAAAAAAAGCCCGAAGATATCAAACTGCTGCAGGCGCAGCTGGAGAAGATCTCGCTGGAGAACAGGCTGTCCGATGAGAAGCGCAAGGCGGAACTTTCCGCCATGGAAACCGAATACCAGAAGCTGGCCTCCGAGAACAAGAAGCTCTCCGAGCTGTCCAGGAAACAGCTGGCCGCGCAGAACGACGAGCTGCAGAAACTGGGCCTGGAGAACAAGCTCTCGGACGAAACCAACAAGAAGACCATCGCCCAGCTCACCCAGCGGCTGGCCCTGCTGAAAGCGGACAACGACCTGAAGAACGAACAGCTGCGCGAACAGATACTGGCCGACACCAGGGAAAAGAGCGCCATCGAAATAGAGATGAAGCGCATGGACCTGGCCGAGCGCAAGCTGAAGATGGAAAAGCTGGCCATGGACAGCAGGATGGACAAGCTCCGGAGCGACCTGGAGCTGCGCGGCAAAAAGGACGAGTGGAAGAAAGAAAGCAACACCGAGCCGACCTACCTGGAGAAGCCGTTCAGCAATAAAAAGCTGGTCATCAGCGACCGCCGCATCACGCTGAACGGGGCCATCTACACCGGCGTGGCGGACTACGTGACCGAGCGCATACATTATTACAACAACATCTCCACCCAGCCCATCTTCATAGTGATAGACCGCTCGCCCGGCGGCTCCGTGATGGAGGGCTACCGCATCCTCAAGGCGATGCAGGCCAGCAAGGCCCCCGTGCACGTGGTGGTCAAGTCCTACGCCGCCAGCATGGCCGCGGCCATAACTACGCTGGCCGACAAGTCCTACGTGTACCCGAACGCCATCGTGCTGCATCACCAGATGTCCACCATGAACTGGGGCAACATGACCCAGCTCAAAGAACAGCTTGAGCTGGCCAAGGAATGGGAAAAGCGCCTGGCCGTGCCCGTGGCCCAGAAGATGGGCGTGACCCTGGAGGACATGCGCAAGAAGATGTATGAAAAGAATTCCGACGGCGACTGGGAAGAATTCGGCGACAAGGCCGTGGAATACAAGTGGGCCACTTATGTGGTGGACGAAATAGAGGAGACCGGCTTCGTGAAGAACCCGGACGCGCAGCGGGAGACCGAGAGGTCCAGGGCGCGGTTCGAGCTGGAGGAAAAAGTGGATGGGAACGGCAAGCGCTTCGTCTCCCTGCCGCGCCTCGAGCCGTTCGACTTCTATTATATCTACAATCCGGACCAGTATTACCGGTAGCGCGGCATACGCCTGAAACCAAAAGCCCCGGTTCTGCCGGGGCTTTTGATTGGGGCGGGGGATTGCCCTTAAGGCCCAGAGGCCTGGGCCCCATAGTGCCCATGCCCGGAAGGGCGCCGGCGGGTATACTATCCGCAGTAGGGATAAATATCCGTATATTGGTCCCTTTATCTTCGCGTTTTCGGGAAGAACATATGAAAAAGATATTATTGACTTTCCTGCTGGCCGGAACCCTCTTCGTTCCCGCTTTCGCCCAGCTCACCGATACCGAGCAGGCTTTTATCCAGAAATGCTACGACAACGTGGATAAGGCCAAGAAGCAGCTCTCCCCGGAAACGGCCAAAGAGTGCGTGACAAAGCTTAACGACGGGAACGCCTCGCTGCTGAACAAGCTCCGGGCCGAAACCTCCGCCAGCGGGAATTCGGCCGTGGCGGGTGACATAGTCGCCTATAACAACGCGCTGGTGGACCTCAAGGGCATCATTGCTAATTACAAGGGCTCGGATCTGGCCGACGCGCTGACGCGCGTCATAGAGGGGGAGGATTGCGCCCTCTGCGACCTGGGCCTGGGCCCCAAGCCCGAGAGCATCTTCGCCTGGACCGGCGAAAAGGCCGGCGGCAGGCTTTTCGAAGTGAAGAAATCGGTCAAGACCTGGGAAGCCCTGGGCGAGATACGGATAAATTCCCTTTCCAGGCCCGAACACGGCTTCAACAAGGAGAAGTGGAACGAGCAGGCGATACCGCTGCGGTACGAAAAGCTGTCCGGCTGGGCGAAGAAAGAAGTGGACAAGCTGGAGGCCTTCGCGGCGATGCCCGGAAAGGCCGAGGGTTCGGCCGGCTATATCTCGAAGATGGCCCGCCTGCTCTGGGAAGACCTGACAATGCCCGGCGACGAGGTCTACCGCGAAAAGCTGAACAAGCTGGTTACCGGGGCCGCCAAACCGGACGCCGGGGCCGTGAGCGGCAAGACGGACAAGGAAGACAAAAAGAGCAAGGAAATGGCTTCCTCCGCGGAGAAAGCCGCCTCGCTGAAGGGCCAGTCTACGGCGTCGCAGCAGGACGCACTTAACAAATATTTCGACAACGCCGAGGCCAAGAAAGGCCTGGCCGTAACGCCCGCGGGCGGCGCGGCGGCGGTCCTTGCCGGCGGCGCCGCGGCTCCCAAAGAATTCAAGCCGGTGAAGATGACGGAAGCGCAGGCGGCGGCCCTGTCCGCCAAGATGGCCACCGTGAAGGACGGCAAGATGACCGGCTACCTGGCTGACGAGATAAAGGGCACCAAAGCCGGGAACGAGGTGCTGGACTTTTACAACAAGAAGCCGTACGACAAGACCGGCTACAACACCCTGAACCTGAAGTTCGAGGAAGGCAAGGGGCAGACGGCCAACGCGCTGGGCTGGTGGAGCGACAGCGACAGGACCACCCGGGTGAACACTAACCTGGTGGACGCGTATTGCGTGAAGAACAAGATCACGCCGGAACAGCTGCTGGCCAGCGACGCCCACATGAAAGGCGTGGCCACCTACGTGGCGCCGAATTTCGTGCACGAAAGCACGCACCAGCGCCAGTCGGCCTGGGCCCGGGCCAACGGCCTGGATTTCGTGAAATACAAGGGCGGCATAACCGGGGCGCCGTACATCTACCCGATGGAAAAGGAATCTTTCGGGATGCAGAGCGCTTTCTCCGCCGAGAAGGCCTCGAAGCTCGGCCCGTCGTACCTGGCCAGCATCTCGCCCTCGCACCGCGCCAACGCCGAACAGTTCATGGAGGACGGCCTGGACACCCTGTCTATCGAAAAACACGCGCTGTACCCCGGCGTGGACTC
This sequence comes from uncultured Elusimicrobiaceae bacterium, assembly GCA_964549095.1. Taxonomy (GTDB): domain Bacteria; phylum Elusimicrobiota; class Elusimicrobia; order Elusimicrobiales; family UBA9959; genus JAHJSU01. Next base: position 1,328 of record CAZJUL010000001.1, on the reverse strand, counting down.
AATGGAAGGCGGGGCCGCCAGGGAATTCAAGGCGGCCAGGGACGTGTCGACATATGTGGACGCGCTGGAGCAGAAGAAACGGACGGATCCCGCCGGGCTGACGGAAAAGCAGGTGGCCGACCTGCGCTATTATAAGGGCCAGATGGACACCAAGTACAAATGGTACACCATGAACTACCAGAAATCCGCGGCCGACGAGGCTAAGTTGCTGGCCTGGCGCGATTCGCTGGACGACGACGGGGCCATACGCACCTCCGCGCCGCCCGCGCTGTAAAGGAAAACCAGGATGAAAACCGCAATATTCGCGCTTCTGCTTTCTCCCGCCCTGCTGTCCGCGCAGGGGCAGGAAAGGAACGACAAGATGCAGGAAAAAAGCCTGAAACACTCCGAGGCCCCGTATTTTACCGTCACGCTGCCGGCCGGCTGGGAGAAAAAAGATTCTCCCTTCGGCCTGTCGGCCAAAGAAAAGAAGGTCTTCGGCGTGGAGGTTTTCGGGCCGGCCGGGGCGGACGGCATAGAGTGCACCATCTCCGTGCATTATTACGCGCCGGGCAACCTGCTGCACAAGACCATGGAGAAGTACATCAAGCGCCACGCCCAGCCGGTGCTGGGGGCCAACCTGGACGCCAAGCAGTACGCCAAGGTGAAGGACGGCTCGGTGGCCGGCTACTCAGCCAAGCTTTTCGAGCGGATCGTCTACGAATACCTCCCGCCCGAGTCTATCAAGCAGAAGAAGGTGGCGGTCTACGAGCATTTCGCGGTGGTGCCCGCCAAGGCCGGCTTCTTCGTGCTCAAATATCACGCCCAGAAAGAGATAGCCAAGGGCAACATCAAGGCCTTCGAAGGCGTCCTCGGCTCCTTCGTCCGGCTGGTGAAATAATAAATGGACAGGCTGCTGCTGACGCTGGCCGCGGCCGCCCTCCTTGCGGGGCAGGCCCCGCTGTGCGCGCAGGAACCGCCGCCCTTGTCGGTGGGCGAGCCCATCCTGCACGGGAAGGACGCTGAGGACCCCATCAAGAAGTCCCGGACGCCCCCGCCGGTCCGGCAGCAGATAGTTCCCAACACCTACACCGAAGAAAAATATTTTACCGTAGCCATACCCCTCGGCTGGGCGCGGAAGAATTCGTCTTTCGCCGAGGCCTCCAGGAAAAAGAAAGTTTACGGGACCGAGATCCTGGGTCCGGCCGGCGCCGGGGGGCTGGCCTCCCGCATTTCGGTCTTCTACTATTCGCCCGACAGCCGGCTGCAGAAGACGCCGGAAGAGTTCGTGGATAGTTTCTCCAAGCCGCCGGCCGAAGCCGCGGACAAGGACGGGGAATACGGCAAGG